>CAIUQQ010000172.1 GCA_903901345.1 uncultured Bacteroidota bacterium
AAATAACATAAATTTAAATATATAAATGGATTCTCTATTTGAGGACCAAGAAAAAATTAATTCAAAACTTCATATTTCTACTATTAGCACGACATGTAAGATAGGGCACACAATTATAAATATAGAAAATATTTATAATTATTTACCAGTGTCAAAAGATAATGTATTATTAATAAATTATAAAAACACTTACAAAACTGTGGACGAAGGTTTGATCAAGAAAAGAAAAAAGAAGACAAAAAAGATAGTAAAAAAAGTTAATAATTTTTTTAATCAAATAACTTTATTAATGTCAGTAAGTGAAAATAAAAAAATAAATACAAAATTATTTACAAATGGCTCTGTTCAAATGACTGGAAGTAAAAGTATAAAAGATAATTTTACAATTTTAAATAAATTAATTGAATGTTTAAAAACAACATATATAGATGAAGAAGGTAATGAAATAAAATTAGTAGATAATCCAGAATTATTACAATTATCTGACTTTAAAGTATCAATGATTAATACAAATTTTGGAATAGGCAAAGAAGTACATAGAGAAGAGATATTAAAAATAATAAAACAAGAAGATATATCAAATATAAAAGCAAAATTAAAACCAGATATTCATGCGGCTGTAAATATAGAATTATTGGTATTGAATTCAATTGTTACAATATTAGTATTTAAAACAGGAAATATTATAATAACAGGTGGGAAAAATAGTACACATATTAATACGGCGTACGATTATATAAATAAAACAATAGATAATAATAAATCAAGAATAATAAAAAATTAATTATTGGCTTTATGAACCATATTATTAACAATATTATTAGTTTTTAATTGATCTTGTAAAGATCTATCTAATCTATCATTAAAATAAGGGCTGTTTTTCATAGAAGTAAGAATCATATTTATTCTATCATCTATAGAACTTTTATTAAAATAAGGTCCAGGAATATAATTAATATTAGGTGTTTCTTTTAACATAATATTTACATTTTCAGCTTTCGGAGCTTGAAGGTTACCAATAGGTGTTGGGTTTCTATTTTTTAAAATTTCTTCTTTAACTCTATTAAGTTGTGCACTAAGATAATTATCTTTTAATATATTTCCATATGCAGCATTAGGATTATTAACATAATCCACAACTTTAGTAATATCTTTTAATGTACTTTGAATATCATATTTTTCAGCTTGATATCCTCCATGCATGGGATTATGTGCATGATTATCATAATTAAAAGAAATAGTATCTTGTTTATTAGTTATTTTAGCTATATCACATGGATCGTGAGCATATGAAGCATTATTATTATTTACTATTGATAAATAATCGCTATAATCTAATAATTGTTTTAATGTAATATTTGGTGTTTCATAAGTATTAACAAAAGAGCCATCCATAGATTGTAAATTACCTGTTTCTTCATATAATGTTATTTCTTTGTTTGTTATTTTTGCTAAATCACTTAATTGTGATGTTGTAGCAATATCTGCACCACATGGTGCAGTAATTAATTCTGTAGTAGTTAATTCTCTAATAGTTTTTCTTAATTTTTCAATATCAGTAATTTTAATTTTTTTGAAGGTAGATAAATTTTCATTATTAAAATGAGGGAGTTCTTGGGTTGTTTTAGCAATATCTTGTAAATTAGCAAGTGATTTATTAGTATTATTTTGAATATTAGAATAATCAATATTTTCTAATATTTGTTTAAGAGTAATTTTAGCTTCATCTGGTAAACTAGTAATATTTTTTTTATTTAATACAACATTACTATATTTATTTAATACATCAATATTAATAGTTTCTTTATTTGTAATCTTTGCTTTATCTAATAATTGTATAGTATTATTTTTTGGTATTTGAATATTAGTATATTCATTTTGTGGTAATGTTTCTTTAACAGTTGGTTTAGGTATATCACAAGGATTATAAGATTGGACTTTATTAGCGGAAGCAATAATGTTGCTATAATCAAAGTTATCTAATGTTTGTCTAACTGTAGGTTTAGTGGTATCATAAGGATTATGAGATTGAACTTTATTAGCGGAAACAATAATATTGCTATAATCAAAGTTATTTAATGTTTGTCTAACAGTTGGTTTAGTGGTATCACAAGGATTATGAGATTGAACTTTATTAGTGGAAGTAATAATGTTACTATAATCAAAGTTATCTAATGTTTGTCTAACAGTTGGTTTAGTGGTATCACATGGATTATGAGATTGAACTTTATTAGCGGAAGTAATAATGTTATTATAATCAAAGTTATCTAATGTTTGTCTAACAGTTGGTTTAGTGGTATCACAAGGATTTAGCGATTGAACTTTATTAACACTTGTATTAATATTAGTATAATTTAAATTATCAAGAGTTTGTCTAACAGTAGGTTTAGTAATATCACATGGATTAAAACTAGCAACTTTACTTTGATTATTAAGATTAATATAATCAATTTGATAATCATTTCTTTCTAATTCAGGTAAATTAATAGATTTTTTATTAAGATTATAAATAGGAGTTAAACCAGAAATATTTTGATTATTAGGTTCATTATATTTATTTTTAGTAGATTCTTGATGAGTACCAGCAGTTTTAATATCAAATTTTTTAGCTACTTGTTCTTGGGGTGCGCCATATATTTCTTTACTTAATAATGCTCTATTATTTAAAACAAGATTATAGTTATCTCTAATAGCAGCTGTAGAAACTTGAGATTTAGGAATCAAATCACTTTTAGTTAGTTCTTTAAATTTTTCGGGAGCTCTTTTAACAAGAGGTGCAATAACAGAACGTTTATTAATATTTTTACCTTGTATAGGCTCAGCAGTATAAGATAATTTTGGCATATCTGAACGACGAAGTTCATCAGTTAATTTAGGTAAAACACGTGTAGTATCATGTAAACCATTATATTTATTATTTTTACTAGGGCCAATTAATTCAGGTTCAAAAGGTTTTTCATTTCTTCTTTCTAATCTTAAAGCATCTGTGTATCTATCTTCTAATTTATCAACAACAACACCCATACCATTAACAAAAGACATATCTTTAACAGGTTGAAAGAAAGGTTCAATTTCAGTTTTTTGAAAAAAATTACGCGAAGAACCACTAAAAATATCTAATTTAAGAGGTGTTTTTTGTTCATTGTAATCATTAAATTGTTCAAAATCTCTTTTTTTTGTATTCATTGTAAAACATTCTTGAATACTATTATTATTATTATTAACTTTATTATCAAAAGGTGTAAATGTTGAATTAATTTCATTAAAACCAACTAAATCATTTTTTTTTAAAACTTGTAAATTAAATAAATCTTCATACTTGTCATTATTTTCAATATTATCTGTTCCCATACCATTTTCACCACGATATCCCCATGAAGAAGGGGGGATAATATTTGTATTACTTGGGTTATTAGCTTCATATCTTCTTAATTTAAAAAAATTATCAATAAGTTTTTGATTTTGTTGAATTGAATTAGGGTTATTAAAAGCAGAAATCGTTTCATAAAAGCATCAATTATTGGCTATCAATCCTAAAACATTGCCAAAGTTCACATTTTAAATAATAACAGCCATTTATTTTTTTGAATTTTTCTTTAGCTTGCCGCTTCATGCAATGGATATTCTGGATTTTAGCTATTATTCTATCAGTAGGGGCTGGTTATTGGGTTTATCTTGCCGATAAACGCAGGGCAGTACCACTTCCCTGGCTTACATCGCTATTGCGTAGCCTTGTAGTATTTTTTACACTCCTGCTTGTTTTGCTGCCTTCTATTGTTATTAATAAAAACGTAATAGAAAAGCCCATTGTACTTTTATTACAAGACAATTCGCGTTCTGTTGCCAATGCATTGGGTAATGATTCCACTGCCTATAAAAAAAATGTAGAGGGCCTTGCAGCAAAACTCTCTGATAAATACAAGGTTGTGAAATGGGGTTTCGGCAATTCAGTACAACCCGATAGTCTATTTACCTATAATCAGCAGGCTACTGATATTTCAGCAGCACTAGGCAGGGCGCAGGAATTTTATGGTATGCAAAACCTAGGTGCTGTAATATTAGCTAGTGATGGTCGTTACAATCAGGGTATGAACCCAATGTACCAGCAATTATCATTGCATGCCAGTGTATATACAGTCGCATTGGGCGATAGTACTGTGCAGAAAGATCTGAAAATAAGTCGTGTATACGCTAATAAGGTAGCCACCATCAATAGTAGTTTTGAGGTGAGGGCTGACGTGGTTGCTGCCCTTTGCAAGGGGTATACCAATAGTGTAATGATTAAGGAAAATGGCAATGTTATTGCCTCGGCTCCCTTAGCCGTAAACAGTGATAAATTTGACAGATCGGTATCTTTTTCAATTAAGGCTGATAAGGCCGGCCTGCACCACTATTCAATACAGGCCCCCGAAACTGAGGGTGAGAAAAATACCGAGAATAATCGCAGGGATGTTTTTGTTGAAATAGTAGAGGAGAAAAAGAATATCCTAATTGCATCGGCAGCACCGCACCCTGATGTAAACGCCATAAAAGATGCCTTGAGCGGGTTGGAGAGTTATAAGGTTACTGTTGTGAGCGAAGAAAATTTCCCTGCATCACTAGATGGGTATAATGCCATCATTCTCCATGGATTACCATCTGTAAGGAGAAATATTAGTGCCCAATTGTTGGCTGCAAAAAAGCCTGTATGGTTCATATTAAGTAGCCAAACAGGTTTTGTAGCCCTCAATTCTTTACAAACTTTAACCCATACCACACTAACGCAAACTCCGGGCCGTGATATTGTGGGAGTTTACAACCCCTCATTCAATACTTTTACCCTCCCTGCAACTATACAAACGGTGACTGATAAAATGCCTCCATTGCTCAATGTAGGTAATATTATTCCTGCACCTGGAGCCAATATTCTTTTTTCGCAGAAAAACATTGTATTAACCACCCAAGTGCCTATGTGGGATTTGCAACAGGGTAGTGTGCCTACGGCTATACTAAGTGGTGAAGGGCTGTGGAGGTGGAGGCTTTATGAGTTCAAGAACTTTAATGACCACAATGTAATTGATGAGTGCATCAGGCAAACAGTAGCTTTCCTGTCAGCCAACAATAATGAAAAGCCTTTTAATGTGGTATTGCCCAAATATGTGTGGAGCGACCAGGAGGGTATTTCTATGGGTGCATGGCTACATAATGCTAATAATGAGCAGGTTAATACACCTGATGTTAGCCTAATAATTAGTGACAGTGCCGGTAAAAAGCAGAATTTCTCATTTGAAAGGTCGGGGAATGCCTATGACCTCAATATTGGTATCTGGGCGGGTGGCACCTATACATATAGTGCTAAGACTACCTATAACGACAAGACCTATACTGCCAATGGTAGTTTTGTAGTGGAGAGTATGCCACTTGAATTAATGGAAAGTAATGCAGATTATCCACTCCTTTTTGGACTGGCAAAGAAATATAATGGCGGTTTTGTAACAGGTGCGAATGTATCCTCCCTATACGACAGTATCAACCGTAACGAACACGTAAAACCACTGATAGTTACTAATACCGAAACTGTGCCATTAGTAGACAGGAAATGGTATTTCTTCATCATCCTGCTACTGGCCGTTGCCGAATGGCTCCTGAGGAAATACTGGCTGGCCCAATAATAGCAATTTTAATATTATAAGCCTGTAGTATGGACAGATTGGCTAAAATTCTTGCCAACTAAATTTTACATTTGCTACATAATTGAAATTATGGCATTAAACCTACCAGTATTTTATAAGCGCACTGCCAGTGCTATAGTATTTGCAGCCATAATGCTTACTGGCCTGTTGTGGAACAATCTGGCTTTCCTGGTTTTGGTTACCATTATCAATGTGCTATGTCTTCGTGAGTATTTCAGACTGATACAAAAGATTGAAAAAGATGTTTATTGGCCTAAATGGCTGCCAATACTTACCCAAATACTGGGCCTGATGCTTTTGTTGCCCTATTTCGTATACAATATTGTTTCGGCTATGGTGGGTGATGCCTGGGTTTCATGGGTATTTATTTTGTGGGGCCTGCTGCCGGTTGCTTTTACCAGTATGTTTTTGGCAAGTGGCCTTGCTAAACAGAGTTTTATGCAGGCGTTTATATCTTCACTTGGTGGGCTATTTTACATAACCCTTTCTATGGGCTGCCTCCTTTTTATCCACCAGAAAGATTACATACTACCAATAGCTCTAATATTGATGATATGGTGCAATGATACTATGGCCTACCTGGTAGGCTCTTTTATTGGCAAAACACCCTTCTCGCCCATCTCACCCAAAAAAACCTGGGAAGGAACTGGTGGTGGTGCTTTGCTTACAATGATTGGAGCCGGTATTTACGGTTATTTTAGCCACACCTATAGGTTGGTCGACTGGATGGCATTGGCACTTTGTGCAGCCGTTGCAGGCACCCTGGGCGACCTTGTAGAGTCTAAACTAAAAAGAATGGCAGACGTAAAAGACTCTGGTACTATGATGCCCGGACATGGTGGTGCACTTGATAGGTTCGATTCTTTATTGGTTGCTGCTCCGTTTGCTTTTGTGTATGTGTGGTTTGTGATGAATTAGTAGAAAGTAGAGAGTATAAAGTAGAAAGACGTATTTTGGAGGGTACATAGTAGTTAGTACATAGTATTTAGTCGTATCCAGGATAGTAGATGGTGGTTAGTATATAGGCATATGATGGGGAAAACTGCTTTAGTAAAAAGTCTGTTTTCAGATTTCGCCTATTTGCTACTTTTATTTTATTTAGAGATCCTAATCTTGTTTTTCCATTTGTTAATTCTTCAACAATCCAATTTTAAGAGACAATAGTCCATAATTGGAGCTTAGGGATTTAAACTTATCTTTGCCAAACAACAATTTTTATAATGACAATTCACCGCGAAGGGTATTTACACATTTTAATAGCTACCGTATTATTTATAGGTTTGGGCATATTGGCCCATATGTTGCCATGGCTTTGGCTGGCAGGGGTTATTACCTCACTTTTGTTCCTGGTTTGGCTTTGGGTTGTTTCCTTTTTCCGGATGCCCAGCCGTACACTGACCTATGGTGCCGATAAGATTATTTGCCCTGCTGATGGTAAGGTAGTGGTTATTGAGGAAACTTACGAACCAGAGTATTTTAAGGCAAAACGCCTGCAGGTATCTATTTTTATGTCGCCACTAAATGTACATGTTAACCGCAACCCTGTGGATGGTGTAGTGAAATACGTGAAATACCACCCAGGTAAATACCTGGTAGCCTGGCACCCAAAATCATCAACAGAAAATGAGCGCACCACAGTGGTACTAGGCAATAACAGGGGCGAAATATTGATGCGCCAAATTGCCGGGGCTATGGCCCGCAGGATAAAATACTACGTAAAAGAGGGTGATAATGTGAAACAAAATGAGGAGTTCGGGTTTATAAAATTCGGGTCAAGGGTAGATGTTTACTT
>CAIUQQ010000173.1 GCA_903901345.1 uncultured Bacteroidota bacterium
GTAATAAAATCGGCACGAGGTGCTTGACTTGGAGTATCTACATAAATGTATTTATAAATTGAATCACGTAATGAATCACGTTTTAAATTATTTACAGCTAGTAATTTTACCAACTTTAAACCTGGAGAGGTAAATGTATAAGTAATATTGTTAAAATATTTTGCTGTGTCAATATAACCAGCCTGACGATAGTAACCCGGTTGTAAAGGATTTTCGCCTGGGAAATCCCAGAATACTCTGCTTTGGAAACTTGATGTATTTATTAAAGTTGCAGGGCTATTGATCCAAACGGTATCTTGCGCGTAAAAATTTGCAATTGGTGGTTGTGCAGGACCATTACTTCCAATTTGAATGGTGTAATCTTCTATTTCTCCCCAATCTGCCATAGTTGCACAAGCATTTGCTTCAATCCAAGCACCTGTGTAGTTTTGCCAATTTGCTCTAACTCTTAATCTTGTTAACCCTGGAGTTGCGGTGGTAGGAATTAATATATTAGCGGTATAAACAGTTCCCGCTGTTAATGATCCATAAGCGCCTGGAGTAAAGTAAACCATTTCTCCTAAATCGGTTAAGCTATTGTTTATATTAAAATCTATCCAAACAGCAAAACCATTTGGTTTTGTAGTAGCACCTGTTACTGTCATAGTATAGATTGAACCCGGCATAACAGTAGTTGTTAAAGAACCCACTGTTGGAAACAAAATATAATAAGGATTTGCTGTACAAGTAGTGTTTAAATTAGATAGTGTGTTAAAGGTAAAACTTCTTACAAAGTCACTTGTACCACATCCATCTAATGTGTAACCTCCTGCACAATAAGGAGCTTGGGCTTTTAAATAATTGGGATTCAACAATCCAATTATTGACAAAGCAAATAATAAAAGTAGATTTTTTTTCATTTTTATGTTTTAATTAACGTTTTCTTATAATTCAAATATATCAAAAGTTTTAATATAACAAAAACTTTTGATATTTTATTGTAATACGTTAAATAGTTAGTAAAGGTTAGTTACCTAATTTAATACTTTTTATGTAATATTGCTTTTAAATAATCCATTAAATTTTATGAATACCATTAAACAACATTTTGAAGAAGCAAATACAGTTTTGAAATCGTTTTTAAGTGACAATAAAAACTTTGAAGCCATTGAAAAAGCCGGACAATTAATGGTAGATTCAATAAAAGCTGATGGCAAAATAATAAGTTGTGGAAATGGAGGAAGCATGTGCGATGCCATGCATTTTGCAGAGGAATTAACTGGAAAATATAGAAACGATAGACCGGCAATTGGTGCTATTTCAATGAGTGATGTAAGTCACATGGCATGCGTTGGAAATGATTACGGTTATGATTTTGTTTTTAGCCGTTACCTAGAAGCTGTTGGAAGAAAAGGCGATGTTCTGTTGGCTATTTCTAGCAGTGGAAATTCGGTTAATGTGCTTAAAGCAATGGAAGTGGCCAAACAAAAAGGAATAAAAATAGTAGGTTTAACAGGAAAAGATGGTGGTAAAATGGCCTCCCTTTGCGATGTGGAAATTCGCGCACCTTATAGTACATATGCCGATAGAGCCCAAGAAATTCATATCAAAGTAATTCATTCATTAATCGATTTTATTGAACGAAAAATGTATCATATGGATAAATAAACTGTGGTAATTCCATTGTAAAAAATATTTTTGCCCCATGTCAATGTATATCATTTTATTTTCGGTTATAGGTTATTTTGGTTTGCTCATGCTTATAGCTTGGTACACTTCTAATAAAGCCGACAGCAATAGTTATTTTACAGGTAATAAACAATCGCCTTGGTACATTGTAGCCTTTGGTTTAATTGGTGATTCACTTTCGGGTGTAACTTTTATTTCGGTACCGGGTGCAGTAGGAACCAATCAATTTAGTTATATGCAAATTGTAATTGGTTATATTTTTGGCTACCTAATTATTGCGCAGTTTTTATTGCCTTTATATTATAAATTAAACCTTATTTCCATTTACTCTTATTTAGAAAAACGCTTTGGTAAAAGAGCTCAAAAAACAGGTTCATTATTCTTTATTTTATCACGTTTAGTAGGTGCGTCTTTTAGATTATATATTGCATTAATTGTATTAGATATTTATTTTTTTAGCGCTTTTAAAATTCCATTTGCAGTTTCTACTTTAATCGTAATTGGACTCATCCTTTTGTATACCTACAAAGGCGGAATTAAAACCTTGGTTTGGACCGATACTTTGCAATCTGCTTTTTTGTTAGCTGGTGTTGCCTTATCAATTTATGTGGTTTGCCAGCAATTAAATTATAATTTGTTCGATGCCATTACAGCTGTGAAAGAAAGCCCCATGAGCAAGCTGTTTTTCTTTGATGATTGGTTGGATAAAAACAATTTCTTTAAACAGTTTTTTGGCGGTGTTTTTATTGCTATTGCAATGACAGGTTTGGACCAAAATATGATGCAGAAAAATTTAAGTTGTAAAAGCCTTGGCGATGCTCAAAAAAACATTCGTTGGTTCAGTATTGTGGTTGTTTTTATTAATTTATTGTTTGTGGGTTTAGGTGTTTTATTATACCAATTTGCTGCTTTAAAAGGAATAGAAATTCCAGCTAAAACCGATCAATTATTTCCAACCATTGCCTTAAACCATGTTGGTGGAATTGGAGCCATTGTTTTTATTTTAGGAATTACAGCTGCTACTTTTAGCAGTGCCGATAGCGTTTTAACCACTTTAACCACTTCGTTTTGCATTGATATTTTAGGATATGATGAAGCTCAAGAAAGTAAAGAACATAAAACCAAACGACATATCATTCATATTTCATTTGCCCTCATTTTATTCTTAATAATCATTGTTTTTAAAGAACTAAATAACGACTCTGTAATTAATCAAGTATTCAAATTTGCTGGCTATACTTATGGGCCACTTTTAGGGTTATTTGCCTTTGGATTGTTTAACAAAATAAATATAAAAGATGCTTTAGTTCCTATTGTTTGTGTGGCTTCGCCAATAGTTTGTTTTGCGTTAGATTCTTTTTCAGTGCAACTTTTTGGAGGCTACAAATTTGGACAAGAACTATTGATTTTAAACGGAATGATTACTTTCTTTGGACTTTGGTTGATAAGAAATAAAAAAATGCGGAGTGCGGAGTGACAAAAATGCGAAGTAAACAAAGAGTCTTTGTCATCCTGAGCTTGCCGAAGGTGTCCTTCGACAAGCTCAGGATGACAACATAATTAAAAAATATCCGCGTTTATTTGTGATATCTTAGGGCAATAAAAAATAAAAACTATGAAAATAATATCTTATAATGTAAATGGAATTCGTGCGGCAATGACAAAAGGTTTAAGCACTTTTATGAAAGAGCAAAATGCTGATGTTTATTGCTTACAAGAAACCAAAGCCATGCAAGAACAAATTACTGAGCCTATCATTTTTGAAGAAGCTGGCTATAAAAAAAATTATTGGCACAGTGCCGAAAAAAAAGGCTACAGCGGTGTTGCTTTGTATTGTAAAAACGAACCCGACCATGTAGAATATGGTTTTGGTGTTCCTGAATTTGACAATGAAGGCAGAATTATTAGAGCCGATTATGGTTCTAAAAGTATCATTAGTTTATACATTCCTAGTGGCTCAAGTGGTGAGGAACGACAAGCTTTTAAAATGAATTGGTTGGCTTTTTTTCAAGAATATATCAATGAATTAAAAAGCAAGAAAAAGGAATTAATTATTTGTGGTGATTATAATATTGTTCACAAACCAATAGATATACATGATCCAATTGGGAACAAAAAAAGTAGTGGTTTTTTACCCGAAGAACGTGAATGGCTTACCCAATTTATTGACGCTGGATTTATAGATTCTTTCAGGGCATTTAACCAAGCTCCACACCAATACAGTTGGTGGAGTTACAGGGCGGGCGCACGTGGTAATAACAAAGGTTGGCGCATAGATTATTGCATGGTAGCAGAAGCCTTAAAAAGCAATATGGTAAATGCAGGAATTATTCCTCAAGCCATGCACTCTGACCATTGCCCTATTTGGGTAGAGGTTAAATAGTGCTTTGATTAATATTAGTAAACAAAATACAGAACTCCGAATAATACAATAATAAAAACAAAAAATCCTATTACACCATTTAAGAAATCATGATTTAAATCGTTCCAAAATGCTGAACCCTTTTTATACTTTCCTGAAAGAGAACTCATTGTTCTCCTTTCACCAATTAATACATAATAGAAGTATCGAACCGATTTTCCTATAAAAAGAAAGAGTTCTCTAAGGATTAAGGTTCCAAATAAATCTTCCATTTTTAGTTCTAACTCACCTTTAAAACAATTTTTCCAAATTGCTTTCCACCACTCATTTTTTCTAGCGCATTTTGCGCTTCAGCCAATTCAAAAATTTCATCTACAACTGGAACTATTTTGTGTTCATTTATAAAAGCCAACATTTCGGCAAACTCTTCATCGTTGCCCATCGTTGAACCTAAAATGTCTAATTGTTTCCAAAATATTTTTGCGGGAACACCACTATTAAAAGCGCCTAAAGTAGCGCCATACATGGCTATGCGGCCAGCAGGTTTTGCTAAATCAGCTAACTTAGCAAAAGTATCACCACCGCTGCTATCCACTATGGCTTCAAAACCACCGCTCATGGCTTTTAATTCTTTATCCCAATTTTGGTTTTTATAATTTACTCCACCTTTTGCGCCTAAGGCAATGGCTTTTGCTATTTTTTCATCATCGCCACTGGTAACATATACATTGCAGCCAGCTGCAACAGCAAACTGAACACAAAATAAAGCTACGCCTCCACCAATTCCTGTAATTAACACATTTTCGCCAGCTTTTGCGGCAGCACGTTTCATGGTGGCTCTAAAACTTGTAAGGCCAGCCAAAGGAATAGCAGCTGCTTGTTCAAAACTTAAATGTGTAGGTTTTAAATGTACTAATTTAGCAGCTACTTTTACATATTCAGCAAAAGTTCCATCGTTTGGAGTTCCTAATATTATATAGTCTTTAGCTTGAACTCGTGGGTTATTTCCCCAGTTCATACTTGGGTTTATCACCACTTCTTTATTTAACCAATCAGCACTTACATTTGCACCAACTTTTGTTACTATTCCACTTCCGTCAGCACCTAAAATAATTGGAAGTACAATTCCACCATATTGGCCTTTTTGAATCCAAACATCTCGGTGATTTAATGCCGCATATTTTATGTTTACCAAAACTTCATTGTCAGCAATAGCAGGTATTTCTACTTGTTTTACTGCTAATTTTTGATTTAATTCTTCTAAAACTATTGCGCGCATTTTTTAAGTTTAATTATTTTTTTGCCACAGATTTAATTACCTGTAAAAATTGTTTGATTTTAATTGTGAAAATCTGTGAATCTGTGGCTTCTTTTTGTTTTTTAAAAGTGAATAGCAACCGCTGTTGCAATTTTTTGAGCAGGTAAATTTTCCATACAGCTCACACCATCAAGGCACGAACCGCGGTAAAAACATTTACAAGTTTTGTCGGGCATTACTATTTCGCCTTTGCCAAATAAATCAAATTCATGCGGATTGAAAATATTATTCATTAGCACAATTTGTTTTCCTAAAGCCAACGTAATGTGCATTCCCATGGTAACTTGCGTAATGATTAAATGACATTGATTTACTAAATTTATAAACTCAAAAAGACTAAAATAACCTAAATATAATGCGCCTGAACGCGCTTGAATTTCTTTGTTTCGTTCGTGTTCTGCTTCTCCACCTAATAATAAAATTTCGGCATCAGGATGTTGCGTTTTTAAAACTGCAACCAACTCCACCCATTTATCAATAGTCCACAAACGAGTAGTCCAACGGCCACCACAGCCCGTATTCATGCCAATAATTTTTTTGCCTTTTGGCAAATTCCAAACATAACCTTTGTCGTCATGTTTATCCATTAAGTAGGGTTCACCTTGATGCGTAAATCCGCAAATTTCAAATATTTCTTGTAAATAGCTTTTGGTGTTTGCTTGACTCACATCATCAAACATGCCTGTACTAAACTTGTGAATAGCCAATTCATTGATGGGTTGAATTTCATTGTCTTTTAACACAAAACCGAACTTTTCTTTAGCGTCTAAAATTTTGAGTAAAGCACCAGCTTCTTTTTCTTTGTCTAAATTAATGGCAATGTCCCAACTGCTATTTTGCGCATACATAATGGAGTTTAAATCCCATTTCAGAATTTCATCTATTTGGCTCGATGGTAAAATATCGGGTGTCCATGTAAGCCAAGTAATTTTACAGTTTGGATAAAGTGCTTTGTATTTAACCACCAAAGGAGTAGTACGAATTACATCGCCAATGGCGCCTAATTTTATAATTAAAATGCGTTTAGAAACGGGTGTAAAGCTAGGACAATCGGCACAATGATAGCCATTTTGCTTATGTGGTTTACAAGGAACATGACCTTTAAAATGAAGGCAATTTGGTTTAAAAGAAGTAGATATATCTGTCATTTTTATTCGCTAATAATTCAAACAATTCTTTAAAAATATTTCCTTATTTGAACAAAGGCAAACCTAACAGATTTTAGCAAATTGACAAAACAGAAATTGAAGCACCTTAAGTTTTATTTATTGTAATATTCATTTTTAAATTTAATTGTTAAATATTTAAAAACAAAAAA
>CAIUQQ010000174.1 GCA_903901345.1 uncultured Bacteroidota bacterium
CCACTAACCACTGATCTTACTTGGCTAAAAAGTGGGGTATTTAACAATAACAAAATTGATAAAATAATGGTAGAAATGCTTTTCATAAATGGGTGTTTTATAATTTTTATTTTCATCAATTATAGTTAAATAAATTTAAATCTAAGTCCTAGCAAGCTCTCGCAAGTGTTAAGCATCGCTAAGCGATCGTCATTTATGAGAATAAGTAAGCAAAGTTTGTAACTTTGTCAATAATCATTTTATTTACAAAAAATAAAATAAATTCGCATCAAGAAAATTTCACATTATGTATAAATACGAAGCCATCAATAACGAACTTTTTAAACTGAACAGAGCCAATTTTGCAAAGCAATTAAAGAGTAATTCTATAGCCATTTTCAACTCCAACGATGAGCATCCTTGGAACGGAGATGCTACCCATAAATTTAAACAAAACAGTGATATTTTTTACCTAAGTGGAATAGACCAAGAACAAAGTATTTTGGTGATTTATCCTGATAGTCCAACGCTCGAAATGCGTGAAGCTTTGTTCATTAAACAAACCAGCGATTTAATGGTAACTTGGAATGGTTACAAGCTTACACAAGCGCAAGCGCAAGAAGTAAGTGGTATTCAAAATGTTTTTTGGTTAGACGATTTTGAAGCAAAAATTCGTCCTGCAATAAACTATGCTCAAAACATTTATTTGAGCTTGAACGAAAACGACAGATCAACGGTAAATACTCCTTATAAAGATTTGCGTTTTGCGAATGAAATGCGTGCAAAATATCCTTTGCATGAGTTTGAACGTGCAGCACCAATTATTCAAAGATTACGTTCTGTTAAATCGAAAATTGAATTAGATTTAATGAATGTGGCTGTAGGTTTAAGCGAAAAAATGATTCACCGTTTATTCAAATTTGTAAAACCTAATGTGTGGGAATACGAAATAGAAGCAGAAATTATTCACTCATACATTAGCAACAGAGGCAATGGACATTCGTTTTCACCCATTGTAGCAAGCGGACAAAATTCGTGTATTTTACATTATAATGATAACAACAAACAGTGTAAAGATGGCGATGTAATTTTGATAGACACTGGTGCTGATTATGCCAATTATGCCAGTGACATGACCAGAACTTTGCCTGTTAATGGACGATTTACTCCACGCCAAAAGCAAGTTTACAATGCTGTTTTACAAGTAATGAATGAAGCAAAAAAATTGTTAAAACCAGGTGTAATGCTCATGGATTATCAAGCGCAAGTTGGATTAATTATGGAAGCTGAATTGGTAAAATTAGGCTTGCTTACTGCCGATGATATTGCAAAGCAAAATCCAAATTGGTCTGCTTATAAAAAATATTTTATGCATGGAACCAGTCATTTTTTAGGAATAGATGTACATGATGTTGGCATGCGTTACGAGCCAATGAAAGCAGGCATGACGTTTAGTTGTGAACCCGGAATTTATATCAAAGAAGAGGCCATAGGTGTGCGTTTAGAAAACGAAATATTAATTACCGAAAATGGATGTATTGATTTAATGAGTCATATTCCAATTGAAGTGGAGCATATTGAAGATTTGATGAATGGGTAGCAATCATTTCGACAAGCTCAATGACCAATTGGCAAAATAAAATGATGTTGTGAGGTCATGTCGAGCGGAGTCGAGACATTTGTAACTGTTTCTCGACTTCGCTCGAACTGACTGTATAATTGGCAATAAATAATTTCCCGCAGATTGCGCTGATTTACGCTGAAAAAAATCTGCGTTTTTCTGCGTAATCTGCGGGACAAAAAATGAACACAAAAACACGTCATTGCGAGCGAAGCGTGGCAATCTAATGGTGACAGAGAGATTACTTCGTTCCTAGCAATGACTATAAGCTAAATAAAATTGATAGACATAGACAAAGCATTTAACGATAAAAATCCGCAGTTGTATAAACTACTGCCAGGATTTGTGTTGCGTTGGGTAAAGCGCATTGTTCACCAAGAAGAAATTAACCAATTTGTTATTGATAATGAAAAAAGCAATGGCATTCAGTTTGGTGCAAATGCAGTTACAGCTTTAGGTGCAAAAGCAGTTTCAATTGGCTTGGAAAATATTCCAAAAACTGGCGGTGTAATTATAGCTGCCAATCATCCATTAGGTGGTGCCGATGGATTGGCTTTTTTGGGTGAAGTAGGAAAAGTACGCAGCGATTTAAAGTTTATTGTAAACGATTTATTGATGCAATTTAAAAGTTTGGAAAATGTGTTTATACCAGTAAATAAACATGGAACTAATACCAAACAAAATTTACAAAAAATAGAACAATTATACAGCGAAGGACATTGCATTTTAATTTTTCCGGCTGGATTATGTAGCAGAAAACAAGATGGGAAAATTATAGATTTACCTTGGCAAAAAAGTTTTATCAATCAGGCTATCAAACACCAATTGCCAATAGTTCCTACTCATATAAATGCAGCAAATAGTAACTTTTTTTATAACTTGGCAAATATTAGAAAACGCTTAGGAATCAAGGCAAATATTGAAATGTTTTTTTTGGGAAATGAAATGTTTAAACAAAATGGAAAAACCATTACATTTACTTTTGGAAATCCAATTGAATCAACTGTTTTTGACAAAAGTAAAAATGCTTATCAATGGGCTCAAATATTGAAACATTTTATTTACAAACTGAAAGATAATCAACATGCTATTTTTGATAATTAAAAAAGTTTTTTTTTAGTGTTTAAATTTAACTAAAATATAATTTCATTCTATTCCTTTCAACTACAAAGCAATAACATTTAAAAGTGTTGCTTTATCAATCAGTAGCTATTTAATTTTTAATATTTTTTTATCAATTGGTAACATATTGCTATTTTTTTTACATATTGCAACTATTATAAGTTTTGATGCAGCAAATAGTTGATAAAATAGATAGAAGCCTGATAAAAAGTGAACTTACTGCCAAAAGGTTGGTAAGACCAACTAATAATATAACTAACCAAATATATATTTTTGATGGTAATAGCGCTCCAAATTTAATGTTGGAAGTGGGACGATTACGTGAAATTTCTTTCAGAGAAGCAGGAGGCGGATCATCTAAAAGTGCTGATATAGATGAGCATGACACTGGAAAATATATTTACAAACAACTGATAGTTTGGAATCCAGAAGATGAAGAAATAGTAGGTGGTTACCGTTATGCTTTATGTAATGATGTACTTGACGAAAATGGTGTTTACCACCTTTCAACTGCTGAAATATTTGATTACAGTGAAAAACTAAAAACGGAATATTTTCCATATACCATTGAATTGGGAAGAAGTTTTGTTCAACCTCAATATCAACCTTCGTTAGATAACCGCAAAGGACTTTTTAGCTTAGATAATTTATGGGATGGATTAGGCGCTTTAACAGTTTTACATCCTCATATTAAATATTTTTTCGGGAAGGTTACTAACTACCAACATTTTGGTAAAGAAGCCCGCGATTATATTTTGGCATTCATGGATTTTTATTTCCCCGAAAATGAAGGCTTAGTGATTATTCCAAATCCATTAAAAAGAGAAACGGATTGCACTGAATTTTTGAAAACTATCAAGGATTTACCATTCAAAGAAGGTCATTTATATTTAAATAAAATGGTACGCTCATTGGGTGAATATATTCCGCCTTTATTTAATAATTACATGAACTTAAGTCCAACAATGAAAACGTTTGGAACGGCTGTAAATAGTCACTTTGGCTATGTAGAAGAAACAGGAATCATGGTGACAATTGATGATATTTATCCAACAAAAAAAGACAGACATATCAATAGTTTTATTGATTATTTAAAGAATAAATAATTTTAATAAAATCGGATACATTTAAATGTAAATTCGAAGCGTAAATTATTAAAAAACTACACATTATGAATTACTTCAACTTTAAGAAAATCGGATTGGGTTTAGTAGCCGTTTTAATCATACTACAATTTATTAGACCAACAAAAAATAATGGTTGGGAAAAATCAGATAATGATATTGCATTTACAATTGAAGTACCGAACAATGTTCAGCAAATACTCAGAACTTCATGTTATGACTGTCATAGTAACCACACCAATTATCCTTGGTATACCAATATTCAACCAATAGGATTATGGATGCAATGGCATGTAAATGAAGGAAAAGAAGAATTGAATTTTGCAGAATTTAAAAACTACAAACTAAAACGTCAGAAACATAAGTTAGAAGAAATTGTAGAACAAGTAGATGAACATGAAATGCCTTTATGGTCGTATACTTTGATTCATACTGAAACAAAATTAACTGCTGAACAAATGACTATTTTAACCAATTGGGCAAAACAAGCAGCTGAAAAAATAATTGTTCCAGCTCCATAATGGAATCTAAAAACCTGATACTTTTAAGAGGTTTGCCCGGTGCTGGAAAAAGCAGTTTGGGAAACGTTTTAAGTGAAAGTGAAAAGTATCCAGTTTTTGCCATTGACAATTATTTTACGAATAAAATTACGGGTGAATATGTATTCAATTTTGCAGAAAACTATCTTGCCTATCAGCAATGTGAAAACCTTTGTAAGGAAGCATTAAAACAAGGAATTACTAAGGTTTTTATTGATAATACTTTTACATTAGATTGGGAATTAACACCCTATTTTAAATTAGCTGCTGAGTTTGATTATACGCTTTATGTAATCACAGTTGAAAAATACCATGACAATAAAAATGTTCATGATATAAGCCAAGAGCAATTAGAAAAAATGGCCGAAAAATACAAAGTGAAGTTGTTATAAAACATTTCCCTTTGTTGCACTTATTCAACTCCTTCAGAGTTGATATCATTCTGGTTATTTTACCCTGCATTTCATGCAGGGTTATTCAAATTCAACTCCTTCAGAGTTGTTGTTCTTGATCATTTTACAATTTAGTTTAACAATGTTTTCTGTTTAGAACTCTGAAAGGATAAAATTCTCCTATCGGTGCAAGTGGGGTTATTGTCCTTGAAATTTTTTACAAAAATTCTTTCTGTTTACAACTCTGAAAGAGTTGAATATGAATAGCACTGAGTGCAACTCGGTGATTTTTAAAGCAAATATGAAAACAACTCCGAAGGAGTTGAATAACTGAAATTATTTCCATGTTTCAATAAAGATTGTTTACCTAAAAAAAGTGTTTGGCTAACAATAATTGATGACAATTTTTTGCTACAAGTACTTTATTATTGCCATTATTATTTTATCCATTGTCGTTATCATTTAAAATAGCTAGAAAGTATTTCTTTTCAAAAAAAAAGAGTGGAACTTATAATGCAGTAACTGTAATTTCAAGCATCAGTTTATTGGGTTATATAGTTGGCACTTGTGCGCTCATTATTATCCTTTCTGTATTTAATGGATTTGAAAATTTATTTGCTAAAATGTACAGCAACTTTGATGCGGAGCTGCAAATATCAGCTGTTCATTCCAAAACATTTAAAATTAAGGAGGCACATTATTCCGAAATTATTCAGTGGAATGAAATTGCAAATGCAAGCAAAGTGTTAGAAGAAAATGTGTTGTTAAGGTATAACAATAAAGAAACCATTGCCACAGCCAAAGCCGTGGATGAAAATTACTTAAAAGTGGCGCATATTGACACTTGTATTCAAGTTGGTGAAGCCATTATTCAAAGTGGAGATACAAATTTTGCTTTATGTGGCGAAAGTTTGGCTTATCAATTAGGAGTTGACCCATCTGACCAATTTAACTTTTTGAGTATTTACGCCCCTAAAAAAGGAGAAATAAATTTCATCAATCCTGAAAATGCTTTCAACAGAGACTTGATTGTTCCTAGCGGAATATTTGCCATTCAACCCGAAATAGATGGTAAATATATATTGGTTCCATTGCGTTTTTTATCTAAATTATTGGAGAAAGAAAATGAAATAAGTGCCATAGAAATAAAGCTTAAAAACGAAAATGATTTAAAAAGTGTAAAGCAAAAACTTCAAGCTCTTTTAGGAAATAAGTTTCAGGTAAAAACCAGATTTGAGCAACGAGAAGCTTTTTATAAATTGGTAAAAACCGAAAAGTTAATCAGCTATATTATAATTCTTTTTATACTAATTATAGCTATTTTCAATACCATTGGCACCTTGTATTTATTAGTAATGGAAAAAATACGCGAGATAAAAATTTTGCATAGCATGGGTTTAACTGCCATAAAAATTGCCAATATATTTGCTTGGCAAAGTATATTTATAGCTGCTGTTGGTGGATTTATTGGTTTGGTAGTAGGACTCCTAATTTGTTTAACACAACAGCATTTTGGTTTTATAAAAATTAGTCCAAATTCACCCATAGCCTACCCAATAGTTTTTGCTTTTGGCGATGCCATTATTGTAATGATTACCATTATTATTTTAGGAATTTTTACAGCCATTTATCCTTGGAATAAAGCAAGGAAAATTGCCATGAAATTGAATTAGAATTATTTATTCCCTGCCCACGATTCTCTATCCAAGCTTCGGTATTGAATGGCTTCTGCAAGGTGTTCCGTTTTTATTTCTTCACTTCCTGCTAAGTCGCTAATGGTTCTTGCAACTTTTAAAATTCTGTCGTATGCCCTGGCCGAAAGTTGTAATTTATTCATAGCCGTTTTCAATAAAGTTTGTCCAATGTTACTAATCTGGCAAAGCGCTCTCACTTGCGTGCTGCTCATTTGTGCATTGCTATAAATAGAAGGATTGTCAGCAAATCTTTTGCTTTGAACTTCTCTTGCTTTGATTACGCGTTCCCTAATTTTTTCACTTCTTTCTGCCTTGCGTGTATCTGCTAATTGGTCAAAATTAACAGGTGTAACTTCTATGTGAATATCAATTCTATCAAGCAGCGGACCAGAAACTTTACTCAAATATTTTTGAACTACGGTACTTCCACAAACACATTCCTTTTCAGGATGATTATAATAACCGCAGGGACAAGGATTCATACTAGCAACCAACATAAAACTAGCTGGATATTCAATGCTAAATTTAGCCCTTGAAATGGTTACTCTGCGTTCTTCCAATGGCTGACGCATTACTTCCAAAACAGTTCGTTTAAACTCTGGTAATTCATCTAAAAACAATACGCCATTATGCGCCAAACTAATTTCGCCTGGCTGAGGAATATTCCCACCACCCACTAAAGCTATATCGCTGATGGTGTGATGTGGCGACCGAAATGGCCTTGAATATAATAATGAAGAATTGGTTTTTAATCTGCCCGCCACCGAATGGATTTTTGTAGTTTCTAAAGCTTCATGCAAACTTAAAGGAGGCAAAATACTTGGCAAACGTTTGGCAAGCATTGTTTTTCCTGCTCCAGGCGGGCCAATCAAAATTACATTATGTCCGCCAGCGGCTGCAATTTCTAAAGCACGTTTTATATTTTCTTGTCCGCGAACATCCGAAAAATCTTCTTCATTTAACGCTAAACTATCTTCAAATTCTTTTCGGGTATCAATTTCAAAACGTGTTAAATGGGTTTCGTCACCATTAAAAAATTCAATAATTTCACGAATATGAGTGGCGCCATAAACTTTTAAATTATTTACAATGGCAGCTTCTTTTGCATTTTCTTTTGGTAAAATAAATCCTTCAAAACCTTCCTCACGTGCTTTAATTGCAATAGGCAAAGCCCCTTTTATAGGTTTTAAATAACCATCTAAACTTAGCTCACCCATGATAATATATTTTTCAATTCTATCAGGATTCAGTTGGTCGGAAGCTGCTAAATAACCAATGGCAATAGTTGCATCATACGATGAACCTTCCTTTCTAATATCGGCAGGAGCCATGTTTATAACTACCTTTTGCCTAGGCATTTTATAATTATTATTTTTTAAAGCTGTTTCAATTCTATGCTGACTTTCCTTAACAGCATTATCGGGCAAGCCTACTAAAAAATAACCAACTCCATTACCTTCTCCAACATTTACTTCTACTGTAATTGTAACCGCATCTACCCCGTATACTGCACTGCCAAAGGTTCTAATAAGCATATGTAAATTGTTTAATTTAAAATTAAAGCAATGATACAAGCTATTTGCAAGGTAAACAAGGTATATTCATTTAAAAAATTATTGTTTATCTTATAAAAAAAAATTACTTTTTAGGACCATAACCTTGTTCGGCTATTGCTTGCCAATATTCTTTTCCATAAGGCACAAATATTTCAACTCCCGGCTGCAAATTTCTACTTGCAATGATATAAACTTTACCTTTTATAATTTCAAATCTAGCATTGTTTTTCAGTCCCGAAATTTTGGTAAATCCATTGGCATCATTACAATAACGAGCCATACTATCTAAATGATATTGTGCATCAATGCATTTTTTTGCTGAAACATAAAAATAATATGCCCCAATTCCTTCTTTCATAGCATTATTTCTGCGCTCACATTCTTTCCATGTAATTATATCGCCAGTATATTCCACTATTCGTTCGCCACGTTTTATTAAAGTATCTGTAAATAATCCTTTGCCCGCACCTGCCAAAGTGCTTTCATCTATGTATAATGACATTGTGTTTTATTATTGTTGTATTGTTAAATTATTGTTTCAATTACTGTCAACTGACAACTATCAACTGACAACTAAAAAGCATTTCCTAGTCCAAATAATACTACAAAAAGCATGGTTGAAATGGCTAATTGTTTGAGCATTGGATCTAGTTTTTGTTTATCAGTTGTATTTTTAATAGTAAATAATTGTTTAAAAAAAAATGGAAAACATGCCACAAATGATAAGTTTTTCCAAGTTGGCATTTCATTGTAAAACATAACAAATACTAAGGTGCAAAGCAATGCAATGACAATAATATTATAATGGTATATTTTACTTTTATCAAAACCTATTCGTGCAGGAATGCTATTTTTTCCAGCTTGTAAATCAGAATCAATATCTCGCATATTATTTAAGTTTAATACTCCTACCGAAAATAATCCGCAACTAATTGCTGGTAATAGTACCATGCTGCTAATACTACCAACTAATAAATAATAAGTGCCGCAAACTGCAATTAATCCAAAGAAAATAAACACTGAAATATCGCCTAAACCCATGTAACCATATGGTTTTTTTCCGTTGGTATAAGTTATTGCGGCTATAATAGCTGCTATTCCCAAAACAAATAATGAAATTGCTCCTGAAGTTCCAATGATTGGCAAACAAAAATACAGTAATAAAATGCCGCTAATTAAACTCAATACTACAAATAATTTTATGCCATTTAGCATTTGTGCTGATGTAATTTTACCTGATTGTACCGCACGTTTTGGCCCTTTTCTACCCTCATGATCGGCACCATGTTTACTATCGCCATAATCATTTGCTAAGTTCGAAAGTATTTGTAAAAATAAAGCTGTTAAAAAAGTAAAAATAATTGATAAAATATCGATATCAACATGACTCATTTTAGCTAAAAAAAAACCCATTAATATACATGCCAATGACAGCATTAATGTTCTCAGCCTAAAGGCTTCTATCCAATTCTTCATTTATTTATATTCCTAAACTTATTCCTAATCTTAACCTTGGCATTTCATAAACTACAGGCGCTATATTACTCACTGAAAACATATCGTTTAGTCGGTAATACGCCACAACACTTATGGCTTTGTAACCTATGCGTGCATAAGCATCATAATTAAACTTATTGATATAATTTAAGTCTTTAATTGTTATTTCATTTAAATTGCCATTTGCATCATTTTTCTCTAAATATAAATCGCGGGTAAAATTCAGTTTGGCGATAGCTCCAATTTCCAAAAATGCTTTTTTCGTAGTTGTAAATCGCATTCCTAATCCACCAGAAATGGCACCTAAACTATATTTCTCTAACTTGTTACTATTGATATTCGGAAAACTATCATTTTCTCCTGTTTTTTTAAAGCTATAATTTTCACTGTTTAAACCAAAATATCCAATTGCCATAACGTGTTTATTGAATTTATATTTGGCATTTATCAAAACATTTAAACCAACAGAATTAGCTAAAGTTCCTGCTATACCTTTTTGGTCAGCACCACCATAAAAAGTCAAATCCCAAATAATTCCAAATGCTAATTTATTTGGTTTAGCTATTTTTTGAGTTAGTTTTTCAACTGTTTCTTCTATTACTACTGTTTGTGCTTGCAGCAAAACTGTAATAATTAAAAGTATGCTTGTTACTATTGATTTTTTCATCCTTTATTCTATTGTTTTAGTTTGGGTGTAACCTTCAAAATGAAAGTTTAAAATATTTCCTTTTTGTGTATTTTCTGGTCTAATAATAATGTCGTCAGTGGTGTTAATCAATATTACTTCATAATGTGAAATTTTACCCTCAGCATTTGCTATATTCCAATAAAAATTAAAGCCAAAATGTGGAATATTTTTATTATTTGAATCTACTTTTGGAATTGCAGAAGCTTTAAAAGCTTCAAAAACTTTCACTTTGTTTAAAATAGCACTGTCCGTAATTTGTATGGTAATTTCATTGTTTTGTTTCAATGAATCAATGATAACAAAATTAGCCAAAGGCTTGTTTTTATTAGCGTTTGTAAAATAACTTGCTTGAGGAATTCCATGTCCGTGCATGTAATCAAAATACGGATATAAATGTCCTGACTTTTCAATTTCAGCAAACAATTGCATATTGGTTAAACTGCGATTGCTTTGCCAAGCACAAGCAGCAAAACCACTCACAAGCGGACAAGAAAAAGAAGTTCCAAAAGTAGTACGAATTGATCCATTTGGATTAGCTGCTACCACATGTCCGGGAGCGCTAATATTGGGCTTTTTCCTATAATCAGCACTTGGCCCAATTGACGAAAAATTAATATGTCTATCATTAAATGGATTGGTTCCGCCCACACACAAAACACTGTCAGCATCGGAAGGTGTAATAATAGTTTTCCAATCGTCTTGGTATTCATTTCCAGCAGAATTTACTACTAAAATTCCTTTTTGTGCAGCTACGGTTGCAGCAAAAGCTACCACACTCTTTTTACCATCCATATCATTTACATTATACCAATCGCTGCCATAACCAAGTGAACTACTAATAATATTTGCTCCATTTTTATCGGCCCATTCAGCAGCAGCTAACCAAAAATATTCCTCTTGTTTATCTTCTTTTGACGACCATTCAGTTCTGGCTAATAAAAATTCTGCATCGTTAGCCATTCCCATTTTTTGTCCTTTATAAATTCCAGTTATGCAGCTTAAAGTATTGGTTCCATGGGCGCCTCCTAAGTACACATTTTCATTTTTATTTATAAAATTATAAGTGGCTTTTATTTGACTATTGCTACGCAAATGGGCAAAAACTTCATGTTTATCAGCTCCACTAAAACCAACATCAAAAACTGCAATCCGAATTCCTTTACCTGTAAAATTTTTATTTGCAAATTCTTTAGCTTGTAATCTTTCTGTTTGATAAGCTAATATTTTTTTGCTTTGACCTAATAAATCAATATTTTCTGATGCAATTACCTTTTGCTTTGAGGCATAATATACATCAACTTGCTTAATAAATGGCAGCTTTTTTATTCTGGTAATTTGTTCAAAATTTGTTTTAATAAATAAAGCATTTAACCAACGGCTAGCCACTAAAATATTTACCTGCGGACTTTCTATTTGATTAACAAAATTATGGTTTAATGGTAAATCTCGCTCATCGTAAAGTGGTAAATGAGCCAATTGTTTGCGTTCAATATTTTTTATATCAAAATAAAAATAAGGATTAAATTTTTCCTTTGATTTTTCTTTTAAATAAACCACATAAGTTTTTGTTTCAATTTGGGCAAAGACATTAGAAAATCCGAAAACTAAAAGACTTACAAGTACAAATTTAGAAAAATTAAACATGAGCAATTATAAGGATTGACATCATTGAAACAAAATATTTTTTTATTTTTATACCATCAAAAAACCCATTTAACTTAAAAGCTAAATGGGTTTTTGGGAATTATTTTATTTAACTAAAATCTTTCTAAACTTGAAAAGAAGAAAGATGCTTCAATAGCAGCATTTTCATCGCTATCACTTCCATGAACAGCATTTGCATCAATTGATTTTGCATATAAATTTCTAATTGTACCTACATCAGCTTTAGTTGGATTAGTAGCGCCAATTAAAACTCTGTAATCTGCTACTGCATTGTCTTTTTCTAAAACTGCAGCTACTATTGGTCCACTGCTCATAAAGCTAACTAAGTCGTTGTAAAACGGACGTCCATTGTGAACTGCATAAAATTCACCTGCAGTTTTTGCTGTTAAGTGAAGGTATTTCATAGCTACAATTTTGTAACCTGCTGAAGTAATTTGATCTAAAATTTTTCCGATATAACCATTAGCCACGCCATCAGGTTTAATCATTGTAAATGTAATATTGCTCATTTTTTCTTTATTTTTTGCTCGGCAAATGTATTGATATTCTCGTTTAACTACAAGCCTAAAAACAAATTTTATTATTAAATTATTGGGGAAGTTTGAATCTATTTTAGATTAAAATGGAGGTTTTAATACTTTTTGCTTGCTGTTTTATTTTGAAAAAAAATCATATATTTGAAAAAAAAATCATTAAATGAAACTTAGTTATCTATTAATTGCCTCATTGCTAGTAATAACATTTGCAACATGCAAACATGAACCTAACTACAAAATTATTGGAAACAATAACCCAAATGATACTACTATTAATCCTCCTCCTGCTAATGATTCAATTTGTTTTAACACACAAATATTGCCATTAATAAAAGCAAGTTGCGCTCAAACAGGTTGTCATGATGCAATAACTAGGGAAGAAGGAATAGTGTTAGATTCTTATAATGGAATAAAAGGGTTGGGAATTGGTAATTTAATGAAATACATTAATTTAAATTATGGTAAAGTAATGCCACCTTTACCCCAACCTAGATTAGATGCAGCTAGTAAAGCATTATTAAATAAATGGATAGCAGAAGGTGCTAAAAACAGAATATGTACCCCAACAGTTTGCGACACCGCAAATGTGAAATACACAACACACATTGCTCCAATCATGAATATTTATTGTAAAGGATGTCATAATACTACAAATGCAGGAGGAGCCGTTAATTTAGATAATTATACTTCAACAAAAACAAGTGCAACAACTGGAAAAATGATTTGTACTATTACAGCAAATGGCTGTGCTATCATGCCAAAAGGTGGTCCTTCATTAAGCAAATGTGATATTAGAAAAATACAAATTTGGGCTGCTACTGGTTGTCCGCAATAACAATTGGCAATAATTGTCACGCAGGGCAATAAGCAATTTGCAAAATTTATAAATAAAAAAGCTCCAACAATTAAAATGTTGGAGCTTTTTTGTTTCTCAATAATTAACTTAATTAACCAATCAACCTAAAAAAACTACCATCCTAAAATCCAAGCAAACATCAATGGTGCTACAATTGTTGCATCACTTTCTACAATGAATTTTGGAGTATGAATATCTAATTTACCCCAAGTAATTTTTTCGTTTGGAACAGCTCCTGAATAAGAACCGTAACTGGTAGTTGAATCACTTATTTGGCAAAAATAACTCCAAAAAGGAATATCAGTCATTTCCATGTCTTGGTATAACATTGGCACTACACAAATAGGGAAATCGCCAGCAATACCGCCACCAATTTGAAAAAATCCAACGCCTTTACCACCAGAATTTTCAGGATACCATTTTGCTAACCAAGCCATGTATTCAATTCCAGATTTCATGGTACTTGCCTGTAATTCGCCTTTTATAACATATGATGCAAAAATATTTCCCATGGTTGAATCTTCCCAACCTGGCACTACCATTGGCAAATTGCGTTCAGCAGCAGCCAACATCCACGAGTTTTTAGGATCTATTTCATAATATTGTTGTAACTCGCCACTCAATAAAATTTTATACATGAACTCATGTGGAAAATAACGTTCGCCATTGTCTTCAGCATCTTTCCAAATTTTATAAATGTGTTTTTGTAATCTTCTAAACGCTTCTTCTTCGGGAATACAAGTATCGGTTACTCGGTTATAATGGTTTTCCAATAAATCCCATTCGTCTTGAGGACTTAAATCGCGGTAATTAGGAACACGTTTGTAATGACTATGCGCCACCAAGTTCATGATATCTTCCTCTAAGTTTGCACCTGTGCAACTAATAATATCCACTTTCCCCTGACGAATCATTTCGGCCAACGATTTACCTAACTCAGCTGTACTCATTGCGCCAGCAAGTGTTATCATCATTTTTCCGCCTTCGGTTAAATGGGTTTCGTAACCTTTAGCGGCATCAACTAAAGCTGCTGCGTTAAAGTGTTTATAGTGTGTTTCAATAAAATTTGAAATTGGTCCTTTAGTCATTTTGTTAAGTTTTTAAATTTTAAAAAGTGTGCAAATATAAGCCAGAGTTTAACATTTAAAATTAAGTTTTTTATTGAATAATAAAGCTTGTTATATTTGTTTCAAAAAAAGTGAATAGGATGGCTGAAAAAATGCTAAATGAAGTAGATTTATACATTAAACAATTTCCGGAAAATGTACAATTGCAGTTAACAAATTTGAGAAAAATAATCATTCAAAATGCTCCAAATGCTATTGAACTATTCAGTTATAAAATGCCTGCATATAAGCAATTCGAATGTTTGGTTTACTTTGCTGCTTATAAAAACCATATTGGTTTTTACCCAACTGCTGGTGGAATTAAAGCTTTTGAAAAAGAATTTGATAATTACAAATATTCAAAGGGTGCGGTACAATTTCCCATTGATGAACCATTGCCTGAAGATTTAATTGCTCGTATGGTAAAACATAGAATTATTGCTGCTAATGAAAAGCAAGAAAATAAAAAAAATAAAAATAAGAATCAATAAATAAATGCTCAACACCAAAGATTTTTTAAACAAGCAAGTTCAAATTTATAATCAAAAAAGTTTTATTGAATTAGATCCAATTTGTATTCCGCATTTATTTACTAAGAAACAAGACATAGAAATAGCAGGTTTATTTGCAGCTGTTTTTGCTTGGGGTCAGCGAACTACCATTATTAATAAATGTACAGATTTAATGGACAGAATGGACCATGCTCCACACCAATTTGTATTGCACCATTCAACCAAAGATTTGAAACGATTATTGGACTTTAAACACCGAACTTTTAACGATACCGATTTACTTTATTTTGTTTCATTTTTAAATTTTTGGTATGCTCAAAATGAAAGTTTAGAAACAGCATTTTCAAACCATTTATTGCCAAAAGATAAAACAATAGAAAAGGCATTGAATGGATTTAGAAATACGTTTTTTTCGTTGCCAGATGTTTCAAATAGAACCATGAAACATATTGCTTCACCAATTCAAAATTCTGCTTGTAAACGTTTGTGCATGTAGTTGCGGGTAATTAAGGTAGTAGATTAATTTTAAATATTAAGCATTAACTTTGTAAAGTTAAAAAATCATAGGAGTGCAATGAGTTTGACTAAATCAGAACTTAAAGAATTTTTAGACGAGAAGGTATATGAGTTTAACAACGTTAACTTCATTGAACCAGACCCAATCAGTGTGCCACATCGCTATTCACTTAAGGAGGATATTGAAATAGCCAGTTTTTTAGCTTCATCTATCGCTTGGGGAAATAGAACAATTATAACAAAGAACGGTCACCGAATGATGGATTTATTAGGCGACTCACCATATGATTTTGTCATGTCTCACCAAGACTATCAACTTGCACGACTTGAAACATTTGTACATCGTACCTTCAACGGTGAGGACTTAAAGTATTTTATTAAAGCTCTAAAACACGTATATTCAAATCATGGTGGATTAGAATCTATATTCATTAAGTACCAAACTGAAAATTCATTACAACCAGCTATTCATGAATTGAATAGAATTTTCTTCGAAATTGAACATCCACAAAGAACAAGAAAACATGTTGCTGACCCATTGAAAGGTAGTGTTGCAAAGAGAATAAACATGAATCTAAGGTGGTTATGTCGAAAAGATTCAAAAGGAGTAGATTTTGGAATTTGGGATATTTGTCCATCTAAACTATCTTGTCCATTGGATGTGCATTCTGGAAATGTAGCTAGAAAATTAGGGTTGATAGATAGAAAAAATAATGACCTAAAAGCACTTGAGGAACTAGATAAATCACTCAGAGAGTTAGACTCTAAAGACCCTGTTAAGTATGACTTTGCATTATTTGGATTAGGAATATTTGACAATTTCTAATTCTATCACATTCTATATAGTTTGCCATTAATAAATAACATTTCAACATTCATTTTAGCCATAATTCTTATTTTTTCAATTTGCGAAAGTTTATCTGGGTCAACTACTAAAAAAACATGTTTCGTTTTTTCAAGTTGATGAGTAATAGTTATCCTTTGCTTTTTCATTTTAGTTCAAACTAAATTCATACTCAATTCCTAACATGTTCTTTTTTTTATGGAAATTCAAAATCAAGAAGATTGAATCTAATTCAACTACGAAATAGAAAAATTTTACGTTGCTAATGTATTTCTCCATTATTAATGCAAGTTTCTTTTGGTCAACTTGGGTGTCTTTTGGTAATCGAAACTCAATCATTGTCTCAACTGGTGACGTTCCTGTTTTAGTCATGTTGCTGAAAACTTCGAATCGATGGCACTTGTATCTTCTTGCAAGTTCCATGTATATTTTATTAAGTTGAATAAAGTACATATTAATTAGTTTCGTTTAAAATTGCTTTAACTTTTTTTACTGTATTGGCTGACACTTTGTAATCAATATCACTGGCTAACTTGGCAATATCTCTCAGTGACAATGTTGGGTTTGATTTTAGAACCTTTATTGTACGTTTATGCTTTTCGCATGTTAGTTCTGGTGAATCTGTAGTTCCTTTCACTCTACCTTTATATACATTTCTTAGCTTGGCTTGATAAACGCCCTCAGCTTGTCTCTCGAGCAAAGTTGTACGTTCGAGTGAATTAATTTCACTCAATACCGAACAAATTAAACTGAAAATAGGATTTGATTTACCATTTATAATGGATTCCAGTCCTAAATTCTCAATTTTAACAATTACACCTTTATTTTGAAAAAAAGATAAAGTGGTTAGGACATCTATCGTTGAGCGTCCAGCTCTTGAGAGGTCGTGGAATGATATGTAATTAATTGAACCAGCCTCAACAGCTTCAATTAGTTTTTTTCCTTCTGGTCTTTCAGCAAATGGAATTGAACCACTAATAATGTCAATAAACAAAGTTTCATCTGAATGTGCTTTTGCAAGTTGACGCAGATTGGTTTGCGATTTACTACTTTGACGAATGTATCTTGCTTTCTTCATAATTCTGTTTTTTAGTTAAAATATTGTGCAAAATTAGCGTGGTGTATTTTGCACAAGTTTTTTTATTGGTTTACCTAATTGTTTCAAAATTGCAAATGTGAGGTGATAGATTATAACCTAAAATTGCACATTGCAAAGATTCCAGGCATTATTGGATTAAACAAGTAAATCACCTATTATCCTGGAATTCAATTGAATAATATTTTCAATTCGCTGATATTTATAATAAAAGGATTTATATGAAAACAAAATTTAGACTAAAATGTGGCACAATGGTAATAATCGAAGAAATTCAAATTTCCCAAACCTATGGAGAAGTAATTGGTGGTAATAATATTGATAGCAATATCTATTTATACGATAAGCTAAGTGCCCCAAAGAGTTGGGGTGAGAGAAAAACAGTTTTTAATAAAAAAGATTTTGATTTGAATCAAGAATGGCAGTTCTACACTGTTAACGTTTGGTTGACTGGTGAAGCTATTAATGATTCTAAAGGCATTTTCGATATGTCAGAAGTTGTTGTTCTATTTACGGTAGATTCAATCTTAGATAAGACTATCAAAGAGCTTATTCTCGAAAATTTAGTAGACTTTGATTATAAGTCGAAAGCGGAAAACTTCATTATTTAAATA
>CAIUQQ010000175.1 GCA_903901345.1 uncultured Bacteroidota bacterium
GGATTCTTTTTGTTTTTGTTTACTGGTTTCATGTTTTTTTATGCGTTTTTACACAAAACTCATAGGGCTAAAATAACTTTTGTTACTTTGTTTTCTTTGTTTTTTTACTATAAATCAAGTGGAATTTATTTTTTAGTTTTAATAGGTTCTACATTGGTCGATTATACACTAGCTAATTTTATTTATAATAGTAAATCAAAAGATGATAAAAAGTTTTGGTTAGTGTTTAGTTTGATTGTAAATTTAGGATTATTAGGATATTTTAAATACACTAATTTTATACTATCAATATTTTCTGAATTAGGAGATCAGTCGTTCGAACCTTTAGATATATTTTTACCAGTTGGTGTTTCATTTTTTACTTTTCAATCCTTAAGTTACACCATCGATATTTATAGAGGAACTTTGAAGCCTGTAAAAAACATTTTTGATTATGCATTTTTTGTTTCCTTTTTTCCGCAATTAGTGGCTGGTCCAATTGTGCGTGCGCATGATTTTATTCCACAACTTTACAAACCAACTTTTGTAAGCAAAGAAATGTTTGGTAGAGGTTTGTTTTTAATTAGCTGTGGCTTGTTCAAAAAAGCAATTATTAGCGATTATATAAGTGTAAATTTTATTGATAGAATATTTGATAATCCAACTTTATATAGCGGCTTTGAAAACCTAATGGCGGTGTATGCTTATGCACTTCAAATTTATTGCGATTTTAGTGGTTATAGCGATATGGCAATTGGCATTGCATTGCTTTTGGGATTTGAATTTTGTTTGAATTTTGATTCTCCATATCAATCAAAAAGTATCACTGAATTTTGGCGAAAATGGCATATGTCACTTAGTACTTGGCTTCGTGATTATTTATATATATCGTTAGGAGGTAATAGATTAGGTAAATTCAGAACATATTTTAATTTATTTATTACCATGCTTTTGGGTGGACTTTGGCATGGTGCAAGTTTTAATTTTATTTTTTGGGGAGCATTGCACGGAACAGGATTAGCAGCTCATAAATATTATTTAGAAATAAAAACCAAAATGTCGAATTCATACACTCAATTTTTTGACAATAAATGGGTGGCAACACTTGTTACTTTTCATTTTGTATGTTTTTGTTGGATATTTTTCAGAGCACCCAATTTTGATGTTGCAAAGCAATTATTGAATCAAATTACTAATAATTTCAATGGCAATATTGTTTTTACTTTCATCACATCTTACTACAAAATAGTATTGTTAATGCTTATAGGATATGCATTGCATTTTGTTCCTAAAAAGTATGAAACTATCATATTAAATTGGTTTACTCAAAGTTCAACTAAAGTGAAATTAGCTTTTATGTTAGTAGTAATAATATTATTTATTCAAGTTAAATCAGCCGAAATACAACCTTTTATTTATTTCCAATTTTAATATTTGAATAAACAAAAAACCCATTGATTTTTTTTCAATGGGCTTTTTTATAGGTATTTTTAAATTAATCTTTTAAAATACTTCTAGCAATAACAAGCTTTTGAATTTCACTTGTGCCTTCACCAATGGTACAAAGTTTTGAATCGCGGTAAAATTTTTCTACTGGAAAATCTTTTGTATATCCATAACCACCAAATATTTGTAAAGCTTCGGTAGCAGCCCAAACACATACTTCCGATGCGTAATATTTTGCCATTGCACTTTCTTTTGTCATTGGTAAATGACGCATTTTTAAATCAGCAGACTGTAAAGTTAATAATTCTGCAGCTTCAATTTTTACAGCCATATCAGCTAATTTAAAAGCAATGGCTTGAAATTGAGAAATTGGTTGCCCAAATTGATGACGTTCTTTTGAGTATTTTAAAGCGGCTTCGTAACTGCCTTTTGCTATTCCAAGTGAAAGTGATGCTATAGATATTCTTCCGCCATCAAGAACTTTCATAGCTTGTTTAAAACCTTCACCTAGATTTCCCAAAATATTATCTTTATGAACTCTACAATCTTCAAAAATCATTTCAGCTGTTTCGCTTGCGCGCATTCCTAATTTATTTTCTTTTTTACCACCTTTAAAACCTGGAGTTCCACGTTCTATTACAAATGAAGTAATACCATTGGAGTCAAGTAACTCGCCTGTACGAACTAAAACCACAGCTACATCGCCAGAAATACCATGAGTTATCCAGTTTTTGGAACCGTTAATTACCCAATAATCGCCATCTTGTTTAGCCACACATTGCATACGCATAGCATCACTTCCAGTATTTGCTTCTGTTAATCCCCAAGCACCAATCCATTCGCCAGTTGCTAATTTTGGAAGCCAATTTTTCTTTTGGCTTTCGCTGCCAAATTGTAAAATATGACCAGTACACAAACTATTATGAGCAGCCATACTTAAACCAACTGAACTACAAACTTTAGTAATTTCAATAATTGCAGTAATATATTCAAAATAACTTAAACCCGCTCCGCCATACTCTTCAGGAACTAATACTCCTAATAAACCTAATTTTCCCATTTCTTTCATTGTTTCAATTGGAAAAATTTGGGCTTCATCCCATTCCATTACATATGGGCGAATATGTTTTTCTGCAAAGTCGCGTGCCATTTGCGCAACCATGATTTGATTTTCTGTAGGTTCAAAATTTATCATTTAATTTCAAGTTTAAAGTTTTGGCAATTATAAATGTTTAAAGCTAACTTATTGGTATGTTTTAAGTCAAAGTATTTAAAAATAAACTTTTATTTTTA
>CAIUQQ010000176.1 GCA_903901345.1 uncultured Bacteroidota bacterium
ATATCAATGCAAACAACGCTAAAATTTTCATAACGGAAATTGGTGGTGTTTTAAAAGATAGCAGTGCATCATTTAAAATTGAAAAACCAATTTTAAAATTGTTAACGCCTTTGGCTGGTGTTATTTGGAAAGGTAACGACAATAATAATATTACTTGGCAAAGTACTTTTGTAGATTCAATTACACTTGATTTAAAAGATGGTTCAAATTTATTATGGAGCGTAAAAGAAAAAGCAAATAAAGGTATATTTAATATTACAGTTCCAGATATCAATGCAAACAACGCTAAAATTTTCATAACGGAAATTGGTGGTGTTTTAAAAGATAGCAGTGCATCATTTAAAATTGAAAAATCGGTTTCAATCCATGAAGTTTCAAATGCTAATTTCAATATTTATCCAAACCCAAGTAATGGAATTGTTTACTTTACCACAGATTTAAATTTACAACACGCTTCATACGAAATATTTGATGTAACCGGTAAATTAATGATCAAAGATGAATTGAGTAAAACCAATTCAATTACTATTCAAAACAAAGGAATTTATGTGCTAAAAGCAATGGTTGATGGTAAATCAATCATTAGAAAAATAGTAGTAGAATAAATTAAATGCTTTAAAACTAAAACAGCCATTACAAGAAATTGTAATGGCTGTTTTAGTTTTATTTAAATAATAAGCAGAAAGAATTACAACTATTTATCCATATTTGCTTATTGATTTATATTTAGTTCACTCAAATCTACTTTCATTTCAAAATTCCTCAATGATGCATTTACAGTTAATTCATTGCCAGTTAAAGGAGAAATTAGTATATAGTTTGAATGATTTTTCTTTAAATTAGCAATATTAAATTGAACATATCCATTTTTTACTTTAGAAATTAGTAACTGTTTGAATTCAGCATCCATTAATTGAATTTGAAGTCCATCAGTAAATTTATTATTCAATAAAATTTCATTTTCAGGTATAATTTTCACTAATATTATTTTAGGATTTGATAAATCAAGACCTATTTTATGAGAAATTACAAATTCAGGATTGTCAATTTTATTTAACCAAGCTCCTTTTACAGCTATATCGCCCAGTATAAAAAATAATACTGAAACTAAAACTGTTATTATATATTTTATTAAAGGCTTCACTTAATTTGTTTTTATTAAGTAATACACAAACAAAGCCAAAGCACAAAAACATGAAAATCAATATAATATAAAGTCCCAAAAACAAAATAGATGCCATTTTAAAACTAATGGTTTCATTTTGGGATTTTTGTTAGCGTCTATTCACAAAAAAAGCCATGAATAAATATTTATCTATTCATGGCTTTAATTTTATAAAAAAAGCTATCGGCTATTTTTTTTCAATGCATTTTTCTTTACTAAATTCAATGCTTCTAAGTCTTTATTATTCAACTTACATTTATCAGGAGTAGCAGTTTCGTAATACATTAGCTCACTGTTTTGAGCACTAATTACTAGTTTATTACAATATTTTTCATCTTTTACGCAAAGGTAATAAGCCACAGCATTATCTTGATCGGCCACAGCTTTATAAATAATATCTCTGTCAACTTCAGCCACTTCACCATCAAATAATTCAGCAGCATCTTTTTTGCCTTTCAATTCTAACATTTTATCTTCAACCAATAGTTTTTTATCTAATAATTGGCTTTTATCAGAAGGATAATTACTCATCATTTTAGATGCAGTAATATCACCATCTCTTGCAGCATTACTAGCATATTCAAAATAATTATTCATCATTTGAACTCCGCGTTGTAATTCAAATTCCCAATCGCTAGTATCAATATTATTGCTACAAAATGCTTGAGCCAAAATATCTTCAGGCATTGATTTGCGTTTAAATTTATTTAACATCACCAATCCGTTAAAATCTTCTTCGCAACTTCCTAATTTTGCTTTGTTTTTACTTCCTTTCGATTTACTAAAGCTTAAATAAACAACATTTTGTTTTTTGTATTGTAATAATTCATTGTCAAAAGCTACTTCAAAGCTACTAAACTTCCAGTTTCTAATCATAGCAAGCTCTATAGCAGCATTGTAAGCACTATCATAAAATAATACTACAATGACTTTTTTCTCTTTAAAGGCTTCAATTTCTGATTTATTTTTAAAAAATCCGAACTGTGCTGATGCACTAAAACTAATTAATGCTAACAAACAAATGGTAATTATTTTTTTCATTTTTATATATATTTTAAAGGTGCAAATAAATCTTTCTATTCAAATATTGAAACATTTTTTTATTTTGCCTAACTAATTTTATATTTTAAATGAAGAAACTTTTATATTTAACCATACTTTTATTTACTGTAAATGCTTTAAAATCAGCAAATGGAGACACAACTAGAGTAAAATCTTTCGATAATTTTTCCATGAATAGATACGGAAATTTTGACACTTGGGTAAAATTTCCGGATGGAACAAAAAAATATCAAAAAATAATTATGAAATATACTCTTGGCTGCACCGGTAATGGCCAGTGTGAGTGGGATTATACCAATACTTTATTGGCAAGAGAAAATACTGGAAAGAAAGATTCTACTTTAAAAAATGCAAATAGTTATAGTATTATTGGCGTAAGCACAACACCGGATTCACTTTTTTATTTTAACGATACTACTTATAAATATTCTTATAATATTATTACAAAAACCATAGATAGCATTGCTAATAAGCAATTAGTTGTTTTGTTAAATAACAATGCAGGAAAACCAACTTTAGTAACCGATACTTTAAAAGTTTGGCCAACATATTACACCTATAATTTTGATACTACAGGAAAAGTAATTGATTCATTTTTTGTTAAAACGATAACTAATTATGTAGTGAAAATAGTTAGAAATTATTATCAAGTTTTTGATGTAATTGTAAATTATGAATTAGGACGAATGATAACTCCTTATGCCAAGTTTTTTCCAAAAGATTTTAAATACACTTATGTTTTTGATGTAACTGATTTTGCTAGTAAATTAAAGGACTCCATTCAAATTAGAATGGATTATTCAGGTTATTCATTTGGATTTACCTGTACTGTAAATTTTGAATTTATTGAAGGAACCCCAGCAAGAGATGTAATTAAAATTGAACCACTTTATTTTGGTTATTTTCCTTATGGAAACGCTTCAAATTCAATTGAAAATTATTTAGTACCAAAAACATTTTCTAAAGATTTAAGTGCTAAAACTGTAAAATTACGTTTAACAGTTTCGGGCCATGGTGGTGAAAGCAATGAAGGTTGTTCTGAGTTTTGCCCTAAAAATTTCTATTTAAAATTAAACAATTCTCAAATATCTAAGCAATTGGTTTGGAAAGAAAATTGTGGTGAAAATGCCATTATTAATCAAGGTGGAACTTGGATTTACGATAGAGCAAATTGGTGTCCGGGAGAACAAATAGCGCCTTATGAATACGAGTTAAACATGCTTGAAGGTGCAAATATTATTGACATTGATTTTGATACATTTACTGCAAATGGAGGCGCTGGATATAATGTAGTTGGTAATTTAATTTATTACAGTGACTATAATTACAACCATGAAGTATCGGTTGATGAGATAATTTATCCAAGTAACGATTTTAGGTACCAACGTTTAAATCCAATTTGTGAAAATGCACAGATTATTTTAAAAAATAATGGTAAAAATGAATTGAAAAATTGTGTAATTAAATATCAATCAGGTAGTAAAGCTATTAGTAGTTTTACTTGGCAAGGAAGCTTAGCTTTTGGTAAATCACAAAATGTAAACTTACCTTATATTGATTGGGATTTAGCAGATAAAACTTTTAAAGTTTGGGTGGAGAAACCAAATGGTCAAACGGATGAAAACAATTCAAACGATAGAAAAGAAACTTATAATATTGTTGTTCCAAAAACATTTCCTTCACAAATAATCATTGAAACTACCACTAACAAATTTCCATTAGAAAGTAATTGGACGTTAAAAAATAGCATGGGAAATATTGTTGCACAAAAAAGTTTTACAAAACCAAGTATACGTCATTTAGACACTTTAAATATTGGTTATGGTTGTTTTACATTTCAATTAGATGACAGTGGAAAAGATGGTTTAGATTTTTGGGCTAGCAGAAGTAGCACGGGCAGCGGTTCTATTAGAATTACTGCTACTAATCCTTATAGAGTTGTTCAGCAAATAAATCCGGATTTTGGTAGTTTTTATAAAATTAGTTTTACAGGTATAGCAGGTTTAGGTAATGAAGAAATAATTGGCAATGAAATGTTAAAAGTATTCCCAAATCCAGCTACAAACCAATTAAATATTCAGTTAGAAAATTCATTAAGTAATGCTATCAAAACATACCAAGTTTATGATTTACAAGGCAAAATAGTTTATTCTAAAAACACCGCTGATTGTATATTAGATTTGGATGTTACAACATTTACCCGAGGAATGTACCTATTAATAATCAACTTGAATAACCAAACGTTAAAAAGTAAATTTGTAGTTGAATAGACGATAGACCATAGTCAATGGACGATAGTAAATTGACATAAATAAAGGGCAATAAAAATAAAAAATATGAAATCAGAAGCAATACTTATCATTGGCTCAAATGGGCAAATAGGAACAGAATTAGCCGAATCGCTAAGAGGAATTTATGGTACAAATAATGTTGTTTGTAGCGATTTAAAATTACCTGCCATAGAAACTGGTCCGTTTGAAATAATTGATATTTTGGATAGAAATGGTGTTTATGCAATTATAAAAAAATATAAAATTACTCAAGTCTATTTATTGGCAGCAATGCTAAGTGCTACTGCTGAAAAAAATCCAAAATTTGCGTGGGATTTAAACATGCAAGGCTTGTTTAATATATTAGATGCTGCCAAAGAAGGATTAATTAAAAAAGTATATTGGCCAAGTTCTATTGCCGTTTTTGGGCCTACAACTCCTAGTATTTTAACTCCCCAATATACTGTTATGGAGCCAAATACTATTTATGGAATTAGTAAGCAAGCAGGTGAACGTTTTTGCGAATATTATTTTCAAAAATACAATGTAGATGTGCGCAGTATTCGTTATCCAGGATTAATTGGACATAAGTCGGCACCAGGTGGTGGAACTACTGATTATGCTGTTCATATATACCATGAAGCAATAAAAAATGGAAAATATACTTGCTTTTTAAATGAGCAAACTACGCTTCCAATGATGTATATGCCTGATGCACTTCGTGCAACAATTAGTATCATGGAAGCACCTGCAGAAAACGTAAAAATTAGAAGCAGTTATAATATTGCAGGTATGAGTTTTAATCCATTAGAAATAGCCGCATCTATTCAAAAACATATTCCTAATTTCACCATTGATTTTGCTCCCGACTTTAGACAAGCAATAGCCAATAGTTGGCCAAAAAGTATTGATGATACGGAAGCTCGCCAAGATTGGTTCTGGAAAAATGAGTTTGATTTACAAAAAATGACTGACGATATGATGTTAAATTTAACTAAACTTTACAAACAATCAGTTTAGTTATTTAAAACCAGTTCCAATTTATTTTTATAATGAACAAACTATTTATTTACCTTACTTTCTTTTATTTTTATAGTCAAAATGTTATTGCTCAAAATTCTTGGTTAAAGAATTTTGGTTCATTAAAGTCTGACAATTTCGATATAGTTAAAACCGATGATTCCAATAATGTTTATATAGCTGGAAGATTTGGTGGATCAATGAATATTGGAGATACAACAATATTAAAACAAGGATCAAATACATATAATTATTTTATTGCAAAGTTTAATGAAAATGGAACATTTAAATGGATTACAAGTTTTGTAAATGCAGGTTATAATGAAACTGTAAGCGCCTTAGCAATTGATAAAAGTGGTAATGTTTATATGGCCATTCAATACAATGGAATGCTATTAAAATATGATGTTAATGGCAAATTATTGATTCAAAAATCTCCAACTGCTTGGTATGCTCGTTATTCTAATATTGAAATTGATACCAATAATAATATTTGGATAGGCGGATCTTTTAGTCAATACAATTTCAGTTTTGATGGTTTACCAGCTATGCCTCATAACGGTGGAACTTCCCTATATATAGCCAAGTTAGATTCTAATTTAAGTGCCAAAATGGTCATCCCAATAGGTTGTAATAGCTTAAGTTCACGCGTGGGGCGAATTGCATTAAAAGACTCTTTAATTTATGTAATTGGGAATACAGATAATGATGTTTATATTAGAGCTGATACTTTTAAAAACGCAAAAATTATTACAGCATGTTTTAACACAAAAGGAATTTATAAATGGGCTAGGGCTGTTAATCCTATTGGCATTACAAGTAGCGAACATATTTGGGATATAGCGGTTTCCGATAGTCAGCAAGTTGTAATTACAGGCTTGTTTTACGATCCAATAAAAATTGGAAATATCACACTAAGTAATTCTAATAATAAAGAAAATTTTTTTATTGCTTCATACGATATAAATGGGAATTTACTTTGGGCAAAAAAATCAGCAACAATTTATTCCTCGGGTAATGGAGTGGAGTTCACACCAAATGGAAAAATTGCTTTGGTGGTAGATTATAATTTTTCGTTTTCATTAGGAAGTATTTCAGTTGGTGACGGGGTAAGTAATAAACGCTACGCTTCAATTGTTAGCTTGGATAAAAATGGAAATACAGAATGGATTAAATCTTTGGGTCAAAAAGATTGGACTTATGGAGTAGATTTAACAATAGACAAAAAAGGAAATTGGTATATGGGAGGTTCGTTCCAATCTACAGCAACTAATGAAATTGATGGGCACGTGGTAACTTCTGTTGGTGATATTGACATTTATTTATTAAAGAATTTTTCCATTGCTCAGCCAGCAATTGGAAACATAGTGTTTTGTAATGATGGATCACCAAAAACTATTGCCGCCACTGGAACTAACATTCGTTGGTATTCAGATTCGTTGTTAACTAATTTAGTTTTTGCCGGTAACAATTTGGTTTTAAATATTAATAATGACACTAGCTTTTATGTTACTCAAACAGTTGGAACTAGCATAAGTAATCCCAAAAAAATAAATGTTTTGGTGAATGCATTAACTAAAGTAAATATATTGAAAAATGGAAATATTTTAACGGTAAATCCAGCAGTTGGAAAAACGTATAGTTGGTTTAAAGATGGACAGTTTCTAAGTGGACAAAATTCAGCTACTTATACACCAACTGTAATTGGCAAATACCATGCATTAATGATTGATAACAATAACTGTTATAATTACACTGATACTTTCAATTATGTTCCAAATTCAGTATTTGAAAACAGTAAAATTAATTTGAATATTTATCCAAATCCTTGTCATGAAAAACTGCAATTTAATTTGAACGATTTAGTTATAAATGAAGTAAAAGTTTTTAATCAGGTTGGCAATTTGATTTTAAATATTAAAAGTAAAAATATAGAAGAAATTAATACATTAAACTTTGCCGATGGATTGTATATTATTCAGCTTATTTCTGTAAATAAAACAATCAATCAATCATTTGCAGTTAAGCACTAAATTATTAAATTAGTGCTTCCTATCTATAATGTATTCAACCAACATGGCTAGTTTATCAGCTATTTCACGGTTGCTTTGCAATGCTAAAATGGCCAATGCTTTTTCCTTGTATTCAACCATGGCTTTGCGGGTGTAATTGATACCATCGTGTTCGTTTACATATTTTATTACTTCTGCTACACGTTTTTTATCAGTATTGTGATTTTTTATAGAATTGATAATAAAATTACGCGTGGTTTTATTCGCATGATTGATGGTATAAATAATGGGTAATGTGAGTTTTTTTTCTTTTAAATCAATTCCCGTTGGTTTGCCTATATCATCATCACCATAATCAAGCAAATCGTCTTTTATTTGAAATGCAATTCCTATACATTCACCAAACAAACGCATTTGTTCTATTTGTTCCTCATTAGCGCCAGCACTAGCAGCACCCATTGCGCAGCACGAAGCTATTAAAGAAGCAGTTTTTTTGCGAATAATATCGTAATAAATTTCTTCAGAAAGATTCAAGTTTCTGGCTTTTTCTATTTGTAATAACTCGCCTTCACTCATTTGTTCTACTGCCGTACTAACAATTTCTAACAAATGAAAATCTTTATTTCTTATTGCTAAAAGCAATCCTTTTGAAAGCAAATAGTCGCCAACTAAAACAGCAATTTTATTTTTCCATAAAGCATTTATACTAAAAAATCCTCTGCGTTCATCGCTGTCATCTACCACATCATCGTGAACCAAAGTTGCAGTATGTAAAAGCTCTACCAAACTAGCCCCACGATAAGTTGCATCTGTTACTCCACCAAATAATTTTGCACAATAAAACACAAACATTGGTCTTACTTGCTTGCCCTTGCGTTTTACTATATAAGTCATAATAGTATCAAGCAAAGCCACATTGCTTTTCATGGCAATTTTAAACTTGTCTTCAAACAAATCAAGCTCGCTGGCTATTGGTTGTTTAATATTATTAATTTGACTCAACTTATATATTTTTTATTTTTATGCTTTGCAAATCTATGCTTTACTCTGTGCATCTACTACTGCAATAGTAACCATATTTACTATTTCGCGCACATTACTTCCTAATTGTAACACGTGAGCAGATTTTTTTAATCCTAAAAGTATTGGTCCAATTGCTTCTACAGAACCTAATTCTTGCAACATTTTATAAGTAATATTTCCAGATGAAAGTGATGGGAAAATAAAAGTATTTACCGGTTCCCCATTTAACTCACTGAAAGGAAAATTACTTGCTAATAATTTTTGATTTAAAGCAATATTAGCTTGTATATCTCCATCAACAACCATAAATGGATAAAGTTCTTTTAAAGTTTTACGAACTTGATTCATTTTTTCTGGCACTTCGCCACCAGCTGAACCAAAATTGCTATAACTTAACAAAGCAATTCGTGGCTCCATATTGAATTTTTTTACTGCTTTATAAGTTGAATAAGTAATGTCAACTAAATCATCTGCACTTGGAAAACGATTAACCGTGGTATCAGAAAAGAACAAAGTGCCTTTTTTACTCAGCATTATATACATTCCTGCCACGTTTTTAGTTCCTTCTTCTTTCCCTAAAATTTGTAATGCTGGCTTAATTGAAGTTGGATAATTTTTGGTTAAACCACTAATCAAAGCATCAGCTTCACCCATTTCTACCATCATTGGTGCATAATAATTTCTGTCCTGCATCAGTTTTCTTGCTTCGTGTAAAGTAGTTCCTTTACGTTGGCGTTTAGTGAAAAATATGTCGGCAAAAGCATTGCATTTAGTATCTTCTTCTTGTGGATCTATAATGATTACATCGTTTAATTTTATATTATTTTCAGCAATAATTGCTGCAATTTTCTTTTTATTTCCTAGTAAAATTGGAATAGCTATTCCTTCATCTTTTACTATTTGCGCAGCACGTAATATTTTATAATTATCAGCTTCAGCAAATACAACTCTTTTAGGTTCATTTTTAGCTTTATCTGTAATAGCTCTAATAAAATTACTTTCTTTTCCTAATCTAGCTAATAATTGATTGTTATATTTTTCCCAATCGTGAATAGGATTTTTTGCTACACCACAATCCATTGCAGCTTTTGCTACTGCAGGAGAAACTGTTGTTATTAATCTTGGATCAATAGGCTTTGGAATAATGTAATTTTTACCAAATATTACATTTTTTTCATTGTAAGCTAAATTCACAATTTCTGGAACAGGTTCTTTAGTTAATTTTGCTAAAGCATAAACAGCAGCAATTTTCATTTCCTCTGTAATTTTGCTAGCTCTTACATCTAATGCTCCTCTAAAAATATATGGAAAACCTAATACATTATTTACTTGGTTAGGATAATCGCTTCGACCTGTAGCTATAATAATATCAGGGCGAGAGGCTATGGCTAGCTCATATGAAATTTCAGGATTTGGATTTGCCAAAGCAAAAACAACACAATCTTTTGCCATACTGCGTAACATATCTTGTGTAACCACATCGGCTTTCGATAATCCTACAAAAACATCGGAATTTATCATGGCTTCTTGCAGTGAATGAATATTACGAGAGGTGGCAAATTGTTTTTTAGTTTCGTCTAAATTTGGGCTATCGGTTCTAATTACGCCTTTGCTATCGCACATAATTAAGTTTTCCTTTTTTACGCCTAAAGCTAACATTATTTTAGCACAACTTATAGCAGCAGCACCAGCACCATTATAAACAACTTGAACATCACTAATTTTTTTACCAACTATTTCTAAGGAATTTAGCAAGGCAGCACCAGTAATAATAGCTGTTCCATGCTGATCATCGTGCATTATTGGAATGTTTAATTCTTCTTTTAAACGTCTTTCTATTTCAAAACATTCAGGCGCTTTTATATCTTCTAAATTTATTCCGCCAAAAGTACACGCAATGTTTTTAACGGTATTTATAAATTCTTCGGTATCTTTTGTATTTATTTCAATATCAAAAACATCAATATCAGCAAATATTTTAAACAAAAGTGCCTTTCCTTCCATTACTGGTTTTGATGCTTCGGGGCCAATATCGCCTAGTCCGAGTACTGCTGTACCGTTTGAAATTACTGCTACCAAGTTTCCTTTGGCAGTATATTTATATACATCATCTGGATTTTCGGCAATGGCTAAGCACGGTTCAGCCACTCCTGGCGAATATGCTAAACTTAAATCGCGTTTGGTATTGGTAGGTTTTGTTGGTACTACAGCTATTTTTCCTGGACGTCCTTTACTATGATAATTTAAAGCGTCTTCTTTTAATTGACTCATTATTTTTTTTCTAAAAATGCTTATATTTAATTGATTTACCTGAAAAGTAAATCAATATTTAAAGACAAACGTACTACATTTTTTTTATATAAAAATTTGATAAAAAATATAGTTGCATCTGCTTTAAAGCAATTGTAATTTTATTTTTTTTAAATAAGGAGTTAAATAATTAACTTTTGATCACATATTTCAATACTTTTTGATATAATTCATCAGGTTTAAAAGGTTTTGTAACAAAATCGTTCATTCCTGCTTCTATTACTTTTTTGCGAGTTTCTAAAAATGCATCGGCACTTAAAGCTATAATTGGAATGTCGGAATTTAAAACGGGTGAATTATTAGAACGAATTAATTCTGCTGCTTCAAAACCACTCATTTCGGGCATTTGCAAATCCATTAATACCAAATCAAAATCAATATTTTCACTTAATAGTGCGATGGCTTCAACTCCATTATTTGCAATTATAATTTCAGTATTCCATTTTTTAAAAAATTGTTTTGCTACAAATTGATTCATTACATTGTCTTCAACTACTAATATTTTAAATTTACTTAAATCGTAAACTTCATCTACTAATTTATCAATCTCTAATTTTTTAAATTCGCTTTTTTCAAATGTTAGTTCAACCGAAAAGACACTTCCTTTTCCAACTTTACTAATAATATTTATATTCCCGTTCTGTAATATTGTTAAATTTTTAGTAATAGCCAAACCCAATCCCGTACCACCAAATTTACGCGTTGTGTCGGTATAAGCTTGGTTAAAACTTTCAAATATTTTTGATTGTTTGTGCTCAGGAATCCCAATTCCAGTATCTATAATGTTAAACATTAATTTACATTTATTGTCATGAGTTTCTATTAATTTTACATCAATAGTTATACTTCCTTTTGAAGTAAATTTCAATGCATTTCCTACCAAATTGAACAATATTTGATTCAGTCTGTAAGGATCACCTTTTAAAATATTAGGAATGTCTTCATCTATATTTATAATAAAATCTAACCCTTTTTCTTTAGAACGATATTCAAAAGTTTTGTGCAGTTCGCTCATCCTTAACCGAAGGTCAAAGTCAATATTTTCAAAGCTAATTTTCCCCGCTTCTATCTTCGAAAAATCCAAAATGTCATTTATAATAACCAATAAATTATCGGCCGAATAACGAATAGATTTAAGGTTTTTAAGCGAAGTTCCTGTAAATGCTGAATCATCTAAAAGCAAATCAGTAATGCCCATTATTGCATTCATTGGCGTTCTTATTTCGTGGCTCATATTTGACAAGAATTCAGTTTTTGCTTTTGCTGAAAATAAAGCATCATTTCTTGCTTGTAATAATTCTTTTTGAAACTTTCTGTTTTCAGTAATATCCTTGCTAAATATTGCTACTCCCGTAGTTTTACCATCACTTTTTATAGGGTTATATGTGGTTTCAAAACAATTATATTGATTGTTTAAAGTTAACTCTTCAAAATGTGTTAAGCTATGCCCTTTTAAACTTGCTATAAAATGATTGATAATTTCATCATCTTTAATAAATTCATGTATTGATTGACCTATATAAACCTCTATATTTTGTTGTAATAATATTCTGTTTTTGAATGATGAATTGAACGAAATTATTTGAAGAGAATTGTTAATTGCATAAATATTATTATCAGTACTTTCTACAATTGCTGTTAACCTGTTATTATTTTCTTCAATTTCTTTTTCGGCTTTTAATCTTTTGTTTTCTACTTCCCATAAACGTACACCATTTAATATTACTTTTTGAATATAATCGGGGCTAAGTTCTGCTTTTGGGAAATAATCAAAAGCACCACTTTTAATCATTTGAACTGCTAGTTTTTCATCTCCCTGCGAAGTCATAACAGCTATTGGAGTAAACACTTTTAATCCTCTAATTTTTTTTAGTAATTCTAAGCCATCTACACCTGGTAAAAGATAATCTAAAAAAATACAATTGTATTTATATTTTTTAACAAATTCAATGGTTTCAATTGAGTTTTTACAAATATCCAATTCATAGTTTAAGCCAGTTTTTTTTAACGCTCGCTGAAACGACATGATATCAATATCATCATCATCAACTAGCAATAATTTGAACTTTTCTGAAGTCATAATTATTTTAATTAAGTATAGTTTTGAAACTTAATTAAGCAGGGAATTCACAAAGTTTCCAATAGCTATTAAGTGTACTTACTACATCCATAAATTGATCCATTGATAATGGTTTAAGTATATAACCAGCTACATTTAAGTTAAATGCCTCTACTTTATCTTTATCTTCATTTGAAGTAGTCATAACAAAAACACTAATGGTTTTTAGATTTTCATTTTTTCGTAATTCACACAAAAATTCTATGCCACCCATTTTGGGCATATTCAAATCAAGTAAAATTATTTTGGGCATTTTTAAAGGCGCAGTCTCATTTGTTTCCTTTAAATATTCTAAAGCTTCAATTCCATTATTAGTAACATGCAATGGGTTTGTAACATTGTTTTTTTTAAATGCTCTTCTAATATTCATTATATCTACCTCATCATCTTCAACCATTAATATACTAATTATTTTTTCACTCATTTTATTAGGCATTTTGTTATTTTCAATATTAAATTTATTTTTCTAATTCTTTATATAAAACTTAGTATTTTTTAAAAATAAATCAATATAAATTTCATGACAATATATAATTGTATGATTTATAG
>CAIUQQ010000177.1 GCA_903901345.1 uncultured Bacteroidota bacterium
TAAATTTATTTGTTAATATTGACCCAAAGGCATATAAACACTTTACTTTATAAGCTTTGCAAAGTTTATTTATTTCAATATTATTATTTTCTATTAAGTTCATTTACATATTTTGTAATTCCAAAAGTACAAATAAATTAGTAAGTTTTGTTTTAATCAATATACTTTACTTATTCACCTGTCTCCAATTTTTCTGTTTTCCTAGTATAAAAATAATAGAACATCAATGCGCCAACAATGACCATGGAAGTAGAAATTAACTGCGCTTGTGTTGGGTGAAAACCGCCAATAGAATAGGTGGTATTTACCCTTATTTTTTCAATGGTAAAACGTTCAATTCCATTTATGATCATGTAAAAACTAATCAAAGTTCCTGGCTTAATAAACTTAGCCCTGAATACCCACAATCCAACAAATAAAAGGATGCAAACTATGGCTTCATACAAGGCAGTTGGGAAAACCGGATTGGGTAACATGTAGCAATGTGAACCTGTGCAATTGGTCATTTGAACACCCGCTTTTATTACATTGTTATGGTAATTAAATCCCCAAAACCAATCAGGTAAAAAACTCCATCCTTCAAAATAAATGGCTCTTACATTTGCTAATCCACCAAACTCATTGGCATAATAATCGCTAAAATTTGGTAATATATTGGCTTCAAAAAAACCTGGAACAGCTTTCATCATCTCACCAGCTCCATTGCTCATGTATGCTGAGTTCACTACACCCCAATCGCCATCGCCACTTAAATGACAACCAATTCGTCCAATTCCATAAGCTAACATTAAACCTGGTGCAATGGCATCAGACAAATGAATGGGATCAATGTGATTCTTTTTTGCATAATAAATAACAGACGCTGCCGCCACTATTAAGCCACCATAAAAAGTTAAACCACTGAACGAAACCAACGAATTAATTGGATCAGCCATTAACTCATCTATGTTTTCTAAATTATGAAATATTTTTGCGCCTAAAATTCCTGTTATGGCAGCTATAAAAAGTATATTCCACATGTGGTTATGTGGGAACATAATTCGTTCAATTTCTTTTGGAGTTTTGTCTGCTAATTTTTTATCTGCACTATAAACAGTATAATAACCATAAGCAGCACCAGCCAATAATCCTAAAATACTTCCTTTGGTTGATAAAATAAATTCTTGTGGATTTTGAACTAATGCATCATAATCAAGAGCAGCTTCTAGCATTTTAAAACCAATAAAAGCCCAAGTAATAATAGCAGTTAATGTTTCTACCGTTGTTGATTTTTTATTGATCCAAATTTTAGAAATGGTTGATTTTAAGAAACCCAATTTCTCTCTTCTTTTCAGTTCATTTACCGAAGTCATAAATGCTCCGGCAAACGCCAAACCCATCATTAAACCAAAGGTTTGAATGGGCAAAGGCAAGTTAAATCCGAACAAGTCTTTTAGTAAATCACTCAGGGTTGCGTACATCGTTTTTTAAAATATTAGTGGTGAATTTATTTTTATTGCTTAGCAATTAAATGCCTTTTAAAGTTAAATAACCAATTAGTTTATAAACCAATTTGGCCATGGTATATTCTGTTAAAATATTTCCTTTTACAGGAGCAATTTCAACTACATCAAAACCAACAATATTTTTAGTGGCAATTACTTTTTTCAAAAACTGAATGGTTTCATTCCACTGCATTCCGTTTGGTTCAGCGGTACCCACCGCAGGCACAATACTTGGATCAAAACCATCGGCATCAATGCTGATATAAACATTGTCGCCAAGGGTTGCAATGGCTTCATCGGCCCAATTGGAATTATTGCGAATTTCATGCGCATAAAAAGTATGGATATGGCTTGATTCTTTAATCAAATTAGCTTCTTCAATGCATTGCGCCCTGATTCCAATTTGAGTTAAAGGAACACCTAACTCTTGAACCCTGAACATAACACTGGCATGTGAATAAATATTATTGTTATAGGAAGAACGTAAATCGCTGTGTGCATCTATTTGTAAAACATGTACGTTTGGTGTTTTTTCTTTTACCGCTTTTACACAGCCCAAACTAATGGTATGTTCAGCGCCTAAAGTAATTGGAAATTTATTGTCAGCAATTAATTTCGCTGTTTCATCTTCAATTAATTTTACCGCTTTAGCATCCACTTTTCTTTTAAAATCCATGGGATGTAAAGTGCAAATTCCACCTAACAAATAGCTTTCTTGTTCTAATTCTTCATCGTATAATTCTACAAATTGACTCGCTTTAATAATAGCTTCAGGGCCTTTATCGGAACCACTTAAGTAGCTTGAGGTATATTCATATGGAGCAGATTGAATAACAAATTTGGAGTTTTTATAACTGCAATATTTATTGTCTTCA
>CAIUQQ010000178.1 GCA_903901345.1 uncultured Bacteroidota bacterium
TAAGGCTTTTCGCATTTATTTGGGGATTTTCGTTAGTTTATTTTAATCAAATACCACCAGTTTCACTGGTGGCTATTCAAATTAAACTCCTTTGGAGTTTTCCTTAGCAATCGCATATTCGATAGCTATCAAAACAGAGTTGTTCAATAGTTTTTAATTAAGCTGACGCCAAAATAGAGGACAATAAAAAACTACATTGTAACATAAAACAAAGCTATAACAAACTATGTATTCAATGTAACTATGTGATTCGAAAAATTAACCTAAATTCCTATTCTCGTTCCACTTTAAGTTCGTGAATCAAATTATTTTTCATAAAAATATACAACCTGAATTTTAATCCAGACTCGGTTTCATAACTAGCAATGGCATATTTAGCACCTTGTGCTGAAGCGCCTCTGTGTTTTATATTGATAACTTTGGAAGGATAAGTGTCAAAAAACTTTTTAAGCATTTGTTCCGCTTGTGCTTTACTACAAAGACTTTCAGTTTCCAATAAAGTAATTTCAACATTTGCATTTAAAAACTTTGAAACCACATCGCTTTTATTTGACTTAATAGTTAAAACAACATCATCAAACACATCGGCTTTACTAATAAATGGAATTAAGAATAAAAATAATATTAGGCGTTTCATAATTTTCAGTGCTTTATAATTTGATATTGCAAGCTTAAACATTTTTTACTAAAACCATGCCATAATGTTAATAATTGAACATAAAATGATATTTATTTAGATTTTTTATTGTGCAACACAAACTTAATTATGCAAAGAAAATATAAAATTATATTTTGCCACCTTTTAAAATGAATTCCCGAATGAGATATTTATACATAATAATAGCATTTTTACTAATAAATACAATAAGTTTTGCTCAAAACACTGGTTTAATTACCGGTAAAATATTAGAAGCCAAACACAATGAAACCCTAATTGGTGTAACCATAGTGGTTAAAGGTACCTCGTATGCAACTCAAACAAATTCAGAAGGAATTTTTACTTTAAAAAACATAAAAGCAGGAGAATATAATATTGAAATAAAATATTTAGGGTTCAAAACTGTTTTAAAAACTGAAGTAAAAGTTAAAGTTGGGCTAACAACTGATATTGGAACCATTGAAATGCAAACTGCTAGCACCAATATGGATGAAATAGTTATTTTAGGGAAAAAACCTTTAATTGACGTTGACAAACCGCAAACTGTAAATACCATTAGCCAAGACAATATTGAATTAGCTCCTTCTCGCCAATTACAACAAATTATCAATACACAACCCGGTGTAGTTCAATCGCCAGCAGGAGTAAACATTAGAGGTGGAAGAACTTATGAAACAGGAACTTATATAGATGGAGTAAATGTTACAGATCCTCTTTCAGGAACTGGTTTTGGATTAGATATTGGTTCAAATGCTATCAGTGAAATTGAAATTACAACAGGAGGAATTGGTGCTGACGTGGGTGATGCAACTTCAGGTGTGGTTAGTACTAAAACCAAGCGTGGTGGCGATAAATATGAAATAAATGCAAGTTATAAAAGAGATGATTTTGGATTTAACAAAACTTCAAAAGCAAACTGGAATAGTCAAGTAGCTGAATTAAATGTAAGTGGACCTTTTATGAAAAAAACTTTGAAGAATAAAGTTAAATTTTCAGTGGCTTTGCGTTCTTCTTTTAGCGATGAATTTTACAGAAATCCTGCAAATCAAGTTGTTTCATCACTTTACAGTAATACAAATTTTAGTCCTTTTCAAGACAATAGATGGAGTGCATTTGTTAAGGTAAATTACGATTTAAAAAACAATAAGAAATTTACCTTTAGTTTATTGCGTTCTATAACTATTAACCAAGACATTAATATGTTAAGAATATTTGGGAATGATGTTCCTTTTCAACCCGGATATCAGTATAATTTTAGCAAGCAAATGGATAATGCAAACACATTTACCCACGATGCTTATATGCAAGTAATTAACTACAAACAATCGGTTAACAAACGTTTTAGTTATGATGTTACTGCATCAAGATTTTTTGTTCAATTACGTGCCGATGCAAATGGCCGCGACTGGCGACCGAGTAACGTAAATCAAGAGTTTGATGCCAATTCCATTAATTTATTTCCAACTACTATCTTTTTGCCAACGGCATATAAAGATGTAAGATTTGTTCAATTATCAGACGGATTTAACAATAATAATGGAATTGCCAGTTTATGGCATCACCATTATTTAGAAGAATATGTATTGAAATCGCAAGGAAATTTATATTCAAGAAATTCAATGAACAAATTCACTTTTGGATTTGAAATGAAGTTTCAGGAAATGCTTTGGATTGATATCATTCGTCCTTGGATTGGCGCTCCAATTACTTTAGCCGATGGCTCTCAATCGCAATCATTCAGACTTGGACAACAAAGTGATGTATGGAAAGTAAATCCAAGAAGAGGAGGATTTTATGTAACCGACCAAATTAAATACAAAGGTTTGGTAGCTAGCATTGGCGGACGCTTTGAGTATTGGGCACCAGGAAAATATATAGACGATGCCGTGGCTGACCAACGCTCACCAATTAGGGACGAAATAAGAACAGATTATTTAGCCTTTACAACTAAAATAGGCGACATGAATTACAAGTTCCGTTTCCTTCCAAAAATATCTGCAAGTTTCCCTATAGCCGAAAATAAAATGTTGTATTTTAATTACGGACATACTACTATTTTGCCACATCCATCATATCTTTATCCAGGTTTAAATCCTTTGTACCAAGATAGAAGTACAGCTGCTGCGGTAGGAAATCCAAATTTAAATCCAGAAGTAGACATTAGTTATGAAATAGGTTTGCGTTCGCAATTAACCACTAATGATGCATTAACAATTTCAGCATTTTGGAAAGATAAATACGAATTTATAACCACTGCATCTGTAATAGTAAAAGACATTACAGGACGAGATGTTACCAGAACAATGCGCATCAATTCTGATTTTGCTCGTAGCAGAGGAATTGAAATTGGATACATCAAACGTATTGGAACTTGGTACCAAGGGCAAGCATCATTTGCATATATGGTTACAACAGGCCAAAGTGCAAGTGCCAATGAAAAACTAAAAGAATTGTTGGCAAGTGGCGCCATTGAAGATACCAAAGAATATTATTTACCTTGGGATGTGCCCATTGATTTTAAAACAAATCATATTTTTAAAATCAATAGAAAAAAAGGTTTATTTAACAAAAGTTGGTTAAATAATATGAGCTTTTATTTTGAAACAGTTACACGTTCTGGAATAAGATATACTCCTTCTATTTTCTCAAGAAATGATGTGCAAACTGGCCGACCAATATATGTTACAGATCCAAATCCCGATGCAAGATGGAGTAAAATTGGTGAATATTGGTTTTGGGCAGATTTTACTTTTACCAAATTTGTAAATTTCAAAAAAGCAAAATTTGCTTGGAATATTCAAGTGAGTAATATTTTTGATAATCAAAATGCTTCGATTGTAAATCCTGTTACTGGTGGTGCTTATAATAATGGAGATAATGTTCCTGAAACTTGGACTGACCCACGATTTATAGATCCTAGATTAGGAAATGGTGGACCTCCTCCTACTAATCCTGCCAGGTATTTACAACAAAGACATATCATGGTTGGTGTTTCTTTAAAGTTCTAAGAAATTTACTTTTATAAAAATATAAATTGAACTTTGAAACTATTAAAATCAAAATATTTTATATTTCTATTGATTGTATTTGCATATATATTATGTAATGGATATTTATTTAATACTGGAGACCAAGCGGAACATTTACCACAGATTTATCAAAAACTAAATCCGCAACTTTATCCCAACGATTTTTTCCTAAATTACTATAATCAAACCTTTACCGTTCGATATTATTTTGTAAATTTAGTTGTTGGATTCTCTTTAATTTTAGGAGTAAAAGCCAGTTGTTTAATTATTTATTTTGTATGCTTATATGCTGCCATTGTTGGATTTTATGAATTGGTAAATTACTATTATAGTAATCATTTAAAATCTTGGTTATTGGTTGTTACATACTTGTTTGTATTCAGACATTTTACAGTTGGAGGAAATTATTTTCAAGACAATATGTTAGTAGGAAGCAGTTTAGCAGAAGCTTTTTGCATTTGGGCTTTTGTTTATTTATTCAAAAATAATTATTTGTTATCAGGAATATTATGTGGTTTAGCCGCTTTATTCCAACCATTGATTGGTTTGCAAGTTGCAAGCATCATTGGAACTGTTTTATTGGTAAATTTATTGTTAGTAAAGCAAAATAACATTACATTTAAAAATGTTTGCACCTATGCATTGGCTTTTATAAGCATTGCATTATTTATTTTTATTCCTGTTTTTTTATCACAATTAAACAACAATAATGCAAACCAAGTGGAGGCGAACAAAATTCTTTTTGAATACCGTGGAGCATTGCATTATTTACCCCAATTATTCCCTTTAAAAGATTATATTTTTACTGCCTTTTTTGTGCTATTTTCTTTAGTTGCGTTGCAATATTTTACAAAAAATGACAAGTCAATATTTATAACAATAATATCAGTAATTATTATACTCTGCATTATTTTTACAATGGTATTGTTCTTAAATCCAACCAATAATTTAGGTAAAATTCAATGGTATAAAACTACAGTTTGGTTGGGTATATTTTGCAGTATTTTATGTGTTAATTTTATTCCAATAAAATTTATAAAAAGCATTTCAATTGGCTTATTTAGCTTTACATTTTTGTATGTAGTTTTTATTAGTGTTACTTATTTCAATTCAGGATATATTCAAATAAATAACAAAAGTATTTCAACTCAAACTCACGAATGGATAAAGGCAAATACACCAATAAATGCATTGTTTTTAGCTCCTCCAAACGATTATTCATTCAATTGCGAAGCACAAAGAAGCACAGCCGCAAACTACAAAGCCATTGTTCATGAAACCAAATATTTGTTAGATTGGAAACTAGCGATGGAAAAATATTATAATATGGATTTTACTAAAATAGAAAGACTAGATTGTTTACCAGCTGCAGTGCGTGGATTTTACAAAATTGACTTTACAAAATATCCTTATAAAGAAATTGACTATATTTTAGTTTCAAAATATCCTCGAATGAAAGCTAATTACAACCAAAATCAAATTTGTTATGAAAATGAAGAATATGTGGTTTTAAAAATGAAGTAAATTACCAAGTAATTTCCTTTGGCAAAAACTGCGAAGTATCGCCATTATTTCTTATTAAATCACGCACTACAGAGGAACTGATTGGCGTATAAGCAGGATCGCACATGAGAAAAACAGTTTCTGTTTGTGGATGAATAATTTTATTCATTTGAGCTATGTTTTTTTCATAGTCAAAATCGGCCATGGTTCTGATGCCACGTAAAATATATTGGGCATTTATTTTTTCACAAAAAGTAACTGTTAAACCTTCATAAGCCATGGCTTTTACCGATGGTTCATTTTTAAAAATATCATATATCCATTGTTGGCGTTGTTCAATGGAAAATAAAGTACTTTTAGAACTATTATTACCAATTCCAACCACAATTTCATCAAATAAAGGTAGCGCACGTTCTATAATATTTACATGACCAATGGTAATTGGATCAAAGGTTCCAGGGAATAAGGCAATGCGCTTCATGATAATATGGTTTAGCTGTTTTTAAAAAAACTAAAGGTTGATTGCCCATAATTTCTTTTTTCAAAAAAATACTTTTGTTGGCTTAAATCCAAATTACTTTGGTGTTCCACTATTAACCAGGCATTTGGATTTAATAATTGCTTTTCAAAAACTACCATAGGAATTGTTGGCAGTTTGTCTAATGCATATGGTGCATCTGCAAAAATAATATCAAATTGATCCGTGCATTGACTCATAAAAGAAAACACATCTTTTTTAACAGCATTCATTTGAGTAAATTGGTGCTTTTCAATGGTTTCTTTGATAAACTTTATGCAACCAAAATCAATGTCAACACTGGTTACTTTTTTGGCGCCTCGGCTACAAAATTCGTAAGCTACATTCCCAGTTCCACTGAACAAATCGAGACAAGTTAATTTTTCGAAATCGAAATTATTTTCTAAAATATTGAATAAACTTTCTTTGGCTCTGTCGGTAGTTGGCCTAACTGGCAACCCTTTTGGAGCATGTATAATGATGCCTTTATGAGTACCACTAATTATTCGCAAAGCAATACATTTAAGGCAGTAAAATAATGGTGTTCTGGTATTTTATCAAATGCATTTGGATAGGTAAATCGTATATTTCTTTTACCTAATTGCATGCTTTTGCAATATTTTTCAAGTAGCGCAAACAAGCTATTATTGGAATCAATTTCACCATAAACAATTAAATTCAAATCGCCAGAAATACCTAATTCCTCTGCAACTGCCAATATATAATAAACAATATCTGTATTGTTATCAAACTTAAAGTTATTACAGAAATTTACCTGGTCATTTTTAAATTGAAGCAAGTCAACACTATCATTATTTACCTGAATAAAAACATTGGTTTCAGCATGCATATTTTGAGAAATATAACATGCTTTTATAAACAATAAAGATTGGTGAATAATATCGGCACTTGGCATGTTAAATCTTATAAATTTCAATGTTTCGTTGTTTACATTGAACACATTTACCATGTGTTTAAAATCTAATTTATTGGATATAACCTGAGAATTTTCCTTTATTTTATTATTTATTTTGTAATAAGTTTCAAGTGCAACTAAATTTATTAAAGTATCGGGTACTAAAATACAATCACTATCTGCAATAATTACCGTTTTACTTTTGAATACAGGTAAAAACTCCTTGTTGATTTCATCAAATTCATTCAGTTCATTATAACTCATGTGTAAAAATGAAACTGAATGATTGGTAAATGATTTAAAAGAAACAATTCTATTTAACTGTATATCAGCAATAATAGAAATCATTTGATGCTGAGCAATGACTAAAAAATACTTATACCTGAAGCTACTTTCAGCATTATAATCGCTATCAGCGAAGTGTTGAATATCTAATATTAAATTGTTTTCAGTTTGCATGAGGTACACTTACATTCGCAAAATATTTTTTTTTACTGACAAACGTAAATTATTTTTAAGAATTATGATAGAAAAGCTTAATTGGAAACCATTAGACCCTGATTTTGAAGCAAGAATGATTGAAAAATCGAAAGGCAATTTATTTATGCAAGACGTAGGATTTAAATTCAATAAAATAGAAGCAGGATATGTAGAAACTTATTTAGATTTAGCTCAAAAACATTTACAACAAATGGGATTTGTTCATGGTGGTGTTACTGCTACTATGGCTGATATTACTACAGGCTTTGCAGCTTTTACGTTAGTAAATAATAACCAATCGGTGGTTACAGTTGATTTGAAAATTAATTATATCAATCCAGGAAAAGGAACTCAATTAAAAGCAAAAGGACATGTTTATAAAGCTGGTAGCAAATTGTTTTTTTGTAAAACAGAAATTTTCATTGTAAACGGTTTGGAAGAAACTCAAATAGCCTTTGCCGATAGTATTATGGCTGTGGTAAACAAAGAAGACATGAAAAAATAAACAAACAATTCAAATTTCCACACTAATGTGTGAGATTTTCAAACATGAATATAAAAGTTCCGTAGGAACGAAACTTTTTAACAATGGGTTTTAACCCGTTGAAAAAACTAACGGAAACTACTAAACGAAAACCCCAAAATATTTGCAATAAGCCTTTGACTTATTTCAAATATTTTGGGGTTTTCGTTTAATTAAATTTATTCTTTCCACCAGTTTCACTGGTAGCTATTAATATTAAACTCTTTCAGAGTTTCTTATTGTTTACTAATACAGTTTAGCCATTGTGATAATTTTTTTTAGTAATTTATTATATAAACAACAACATTTGTTATAAGAAAATAATCGGTTAATAATTTTGGAACCAGAAAAATTTAAAGATTTATAATTATAATATAACTAGTTTATTCAAAACCTAGTTGCTTAATAATTTGTTCTACTTGCCAATCCTCAATTGGATTATATTCGTCTTTTAAATTTCCACCATAAAACTTGGTCAAACCTTGCCAAAAATAAGCGGTAAAATTTCCCCTGTATGATTCTAATAAATCATAAGTAGTTCGGCCAGTTTCGCGGTAAATAAGTTTTATTAATATTTTTCCTTGGCTAACAGTTAAACCTTTTAAAGTTTCCATAAATTGGTCTTTTATATTGGCTTCTGTCTTTTTTAAATACGCTTTTCTGGCTTTTTCTGTTGGCAATAACTGTAAGTTTTGTTCCAACATTTGGTACCTAAAAGCAGCAAGTTTTGCATAAGGCAAGGCTTTTTTTACATTATAAACCAAACGCTGATATTTTTTTTCATATTCAGGATCTTTCTGAGCTACAACAATAAAATCAGGAAGTGTAATGTTTTTAATAGTATCCTGCGCTTTTACTGCTAATGAAATAAATAAAAATAGCGTGATAAAAAGTGTTTTGAAATTCATAAAATCTTAGGAGAAAAAATAATGCCAAAAGTATGCTAATTGATAGTAATTTCAATTTGTTGTTGTTTCAACATTTCTTTTAGCTTTTTAATTCCATACCTAAATCGGCCTTGAACAGTATTGATGTTTTCACCTATTTGCTCTGCAATTTCTCTAAACTTTAAGTTTCCCCAATGTTTTAAAATAATTACTTCTTGCTGATCGGCTGGTAATTGCAAAATTAGATTCCTTAAAATAGTAGCTTCTTTATCAGCTTCATATTCTACAAAAGGAGCAATAATTTTGTCATCAGCATAATTATCAAAATATGAATAACCTTCATCGTCTGAATTGCTAATAAAACTAGAAAAAAGAAGTTCTTTTTTCTTTGAAACTTTACGCAAATAATCTATTGAAAAATTATTGCATAAGCATAATAAATACTGTTTAAACTTTCCAGTTTCTGAATATCTTCCATCATTGATTACTTCAATGATTTTGATAAAAACATTTTGAAAAATTTCGTCAGCTACATCCCTGCTTTTTACTTTTTGTAAAATAACAGCATAACTGGCATTTTTGTGCTTTCTTAATAAAGTTTCGAAACTGCGCACATCGCCATTGAGATACCTTTGTATCAATTCATCGTCACTAACTTTTGAAGTCTGCATAATTGTAAGCATTAATTGGTTTATAGTAGTTTTTTTTGCAAACAGTTATAAAATTTGGTTAGTGTAAAATTGTATTTTTATAGGCGATGAATTGAGTTTAATTGTTAAATCAAATTTACTAACAAAAATCATTAATTCAAGTGATTTATAAAAAAAGTAGAAATAAAATTCTAACTAATTCATTATGAATTACTTTTAATTTTCCAATAAACTTAAAAACATACCATTTAACATATTTAAGTAAATGTTAAGCACTAAAATATTTAAATAAAAATATCTTTTTAGTATCAATCATCAGATAAAATTACAATTATTGTACAATGAAAAATTACGAATACAATGTAGCCGAAAGATTGATGAGATATGTGCAAATAGACACCACTGCCGATCCAAATAGTTTAAGCAATCCAAGTAGTGAAAAGCAAAAAGATTTAAGCAAACTTTTATTTGAAGAATTAACGGTTTTAGGTTTAAAAAACATTTCAACCGATGAGTTTGGTTATGTATATGCTACTATTCCGTCAAACACTGATAAAAAAGTGCCTGTCATTTGTTTTTGTTCACATGTAGATACAAGTCCTGATTGCAGTGGCACCAATGTAAAACCTATACTTCACAAAAATTGGAATGGGGAAGACATTATCATGCCTGATGACAATTCAGTGGTATTATCTTCAAAAAAACATAGTTATTTATTAGCGCGAATTGGTGATGATATTATTACTGCTAGCGGTTTAACTTTATTAGGTGCCGATGATAAAGCTGGTGTTGCCATTATTATGAATTTAGCCGAATTATTAATGAATAATCCTCAAATTATTCATGGCGATATTCGTGTATTATTTACTCCTGATGAAGAAATTGGTCAAGGAGTAGATAAAATAGACATGAAAAAATTAAATGCTGATTATGGTTACACGTTAGATGGTGGTGAACGCGGACATTTAGAAGGTGAAACATTTAGTGCTGATGGTTGTAAAGTTGTTTTTCATGGTATTAGTGCGCATCCTGGTTATGCAAAAAATAAAATGGTAAGTGCTATTAAAGTGGCAAGTTACTTTAACACTTTATTGCCAAATAATATATTATGTCCTGAAAAAACCGACAAATATGAAGGTTTTGTTCACCCAGTTTCTATAGATGGTGGAGTGGAAAAGGCTACTGTTGGTTTTATTGTTCGTGATTTTGAGACAGCCAAACTAAAAGACCATGAAGAATTATTGAATCAATTGGCACAAAAAGCCGTTGCACAATTTGAAGGAGCTACCTTTGAAATAATAGTTACTGAACAATATAGAAATATGAAGGAAATTTTAGATCAATTTCCTCAGGTAATGGCAAATGCGGAAGAAGCTTATAAACGCGCTGGATTAAATACAGTTACTACTAATATTAGAGGTGGCACTGATGGTTCTCGACTTTCGTTTATGGGATTGCCTTGCCCCAATATTTTTACGGGAGAAATGGCCATTCATAGCAAACAAGAGTTTGTGAGTGTTCAAGACATGCAAAAAGCAGTGGATGTTTTGGTAGAATTGGTACAAGTTTGGGAACAACAGGCATAGTTGTCAGTTGATAGACGATAGTCGATAGACCATAGACGATGGATAATGTTCCATCAACTATGGTCTATTGACTATTAACCTAATTACATGGCAAATTCTTTTGCTGATATGTATCTTTCAGCATCTAAGGCGGCCATGCAACCACTACCAGCAGCAGTAACCGCCTGACGATAAATTTTATCTTGTGCATCACCACAAGCAAATACGCCTTCTACTTTGGTTTTACTGGTTCCTGGTGTAGTTATTAAATAACCAGTTTCATCCATTTCTAAATAATCTTTAAAAATATCAGTATTGGGTTTGTGACCAATGGCCACAAAGAAACCTCCAATAGGAATGGTAACCATTTCGTTGGTTTTATTATTTTTTATCCTAACCGCTTCCACTTTACTTTCGCCAATTATTTCATCGGTTTCTGAGTTAAAATGAATTTCAATATTTGGAGTATTCATTACACGATGTTGCATAGCTTTAGATGCTCTAAATTCACTTTTACGAACTATCATATAAACTTTGCTACAAATTTTAGCTAAATAACTAGCTTCTTCACAAGCGGTATCACCCGCTCCTACTATGGCAACTTCTTTACCTCTAAAAAAGAAACCATCGCAAACAGCACAAGCCGAAACTCCATGACCGTTTAATTTTGTTTCGCTAGGAATTCCTAACCATTTTGCGCTAGCACCCGTTGAAATTAAAACAGTATCAGCTAAAATATCTTTATTTTCATCAATTTGAACTTTATAAGGAGGTTTACCACTAAAATCTACTTTAGTTACCATGCCATAACGAATATCAGTTCCTAAACGTTCGGCTTGTTTTCTAAAATTTTCCATCATTTCGGGTCCCATAATTCCATCGGGATAACCAGGATAATTTTCCACATCGGTAGTAATGGTTAATTGTCCGCCAGGCTGAGGACCTGTGTACATTACTGGTTTTAAATCGGCACGAGCTGCATAAATGGCCGCGGTGTAACCAGCAGGACCGCTTCCAATAATTAAGCAATGAATATGTTCTATTTGTTCTGACATTATTTTATTTTTAAGATTTCAATTTTAGTGCTATTTACTTATTTATTATAAACAAAAATGTCACAATTTGAATAATTCATTGATGTGAAAATAGTGCAAAAAAAAGTGCTGCATTTTACCGCACATAGTCTGAATCAGGATTTATTGGATTGAAGGATTTGCAGGATTTTATTTGTTATATTGGTAACTATAAAGTTTGTTGTCACCCTGAGCCTGCCGAATGGGTGAGAAAAGCAATATCATTCCGCACATTATCCTCTGCCCGATGTTGGTGTTATAGCGCTGCGTCACCAACATTAATTTTCCCGCACAATATTCTGAATCAGGATTTATAGGATTAAAGGATTTGCAGGATTAAGTTACGAGTTTTGAGAACACAAACAACAACAAACGTCAGTCCTCAGGAATCTTGCCTTTGGCAAATAAGCATCCTCCTTTTTTTTCTTTTTTCTTTTTCCAATTGCTGAAAAAGAAACAAAAAAGCTAGACAATAAAAACCTACCAGCCCGCAAGGCCTGCAGCACGGCCCGGTTTATTGTCGTTCCCCACGCTCGCCAAATAATGGGCTTTATGCCCGATGTTGGTGTTTTAGCGCAGCGGCACCAACATTAATTTTCCCGCACAATATCTGAATCAGGATTTATAGGATTAAAGGATTTGCAGGATTATGTTACGAGTTACGAGTTACGAGTTTCGAGAACACAAACAACAACAAACGTCAGTCCTTAGGAATCTTGCCTCTGGCAAATAAGCATCCTCCTTTTTTTTCTTTTTTCTTTTTCCAATTGCTACTTCGACAGGCTCAGTATAAATTCAAAGAAACAAAAAA
>CAIUQQ010000179.1 GCA_903901345.1 uncultured Bacteroidota bacterium
AATTCTATATCATTTTTAAAATACTCCACCTATGAATAATATTAATTTGGTATGTTTGAAGTTGAAATATTATAAATATAAAATTTAATGAGATATATAATACTGAGTCTAATTTGCTTTTTTATAGTTGTTTTTCAAATAAAAGCTGAACATTTAGTAAACCCTAATGATACTACCAAAACTAGTAACCATAAAAATTTAGCTGTTTCTTTAGGAGTTGGAACAACAGGATATAGTACGGCAATACATTATCAATTAAATAATAGAATCGGTTTAAGATTGGGTTACTCTAATGGATATTATAATCCAAGTTATTTCACTGTAATCAGTGGAAATTCAATAAATGTAACTACAGATTTAAATATTGAAACCATAAACTTTTTAATAGATTATTTCCCTTTTAAAAATAAAATTTTCAGAATAACAGGAGGTATAGCTAAAAATAACAACTCTTATAAAATCAACATAACACCTTTATCAGGTCAAACTTTTGGATACATAGTTTATCCACCAGAAATGATTGGTAATATGAAATTAATTACATTAACTGAAGAATACAATCCTTATTTTGGAATTGGATTTGGTAAAACCAATCCTACAACTAGGCTTGGATTAGGGATAGATCTTGGATTGTATTATCATGGAATACCTGATTTTAAAATAATAGCTAATGGTTCTTTTGAACCAAGTGATAAAATCAAAAACATATTAACCTTTGAAAATGCATTTAAAGATTGGATGTTTTTTCCTTTAGTAAATCTTCACATAAAATATAGAATTTTATCCAATGTTAAATAATATGAAGCCTAAATTTTTTGTAGTATTTTTCTTACTTTTTACCTTTTTTTTTCAAGCTTGTAAATTTCCTAAAGATGAAATCGAAAAATTTGAAATCAATGTAAATACTAGTTTTATCAATATTTTATTGAAAGTAAAAATTTCAACTGAAGACTCTATGCCAGTTAAAAATATTACTTTTAATATTAACGGTGAAGGCGCTGAAGATATTTTTGACAGTGAAGGTAAAACTAACTTTAATGCAGAAGGAGGGAAATTAGATTTAATTTTAGGCCCCAATGCAAATCCTACAAAGGATAAGCCTACTTCATTTACCATTCAATCAGAAATGGAAGGGTATCTACCCATAAAACAAGATGTATTTATTTTTAATAAAGATCAAAAAGTAACGGTAAATTTAGTTTTTAAAAGACCTGTAAATTTACCTCCGGGTTTAAATTATAAATCTATTTCTTTGGCATTTTTAGGTAAAAGAGCTGTTGATACAGCTTATTTTAATGTACTAAGAAGTGATGGGATTAATTTTAGTATTAAGTATCCAACAAAAGGTTTAGTTTTTATCAGAAAAACAACTTGTAAATTTAGAACAGAAAGTAATTCAATTGCATTAAGTTCGTTGTTGCAGGATACAACAGAATACTTGAATGACAGCAACTTAAACGATATTCCAAATTTGAATTCAAAAGTATTTAAATATAACAAGAATCAAAACGAAGCAAATGTTAGTTGTAATCCATTAACTTTGGTTTCCAAAACAAAAAATGTTACGACAAGAGTAGGATTTAAAAAACCTGATTTAACTGCTACATACGACACCAGAACAATACCTGATACTTTTTCTTTAAGCAATGTAAGAGCAAATATTATTACACAAACTAATTTTCAAGAATATGGTTACATTGATGAAAATGGTAATTTGGTAGAAAATTATACATCGTTTAATAATGCAGTTGGAATTCCTCAAGTATTTTTTTACGATCAATCAACAGGAACTCCAATAGTTCCATACTATGTTGATGGTGTTAATGGTGCAATTATTGAAGCTGAATTACCTTTAAATAGTTATAAATTATTTTTGGAAGGCATTGATTATAGTACTAAATTAGAAACCTATTATCAAACTAAAAGAACTGTAGAATTACAACCTGATTTTTTTGAAACATCAGGTACTAATTATAAAATCAGATTCAGAGATGATTTTTTAAATGGACGTTATTTTCTATACAATAATGCTGTAAATAGTTGTGGATTTGCTTCGGTTAAATTTACCGCACCCAATATTCCGTTAAATGCTGGTTTTTCAGGTAAATTAAATGTTAGCAATGCTAAGTTTAATGTTACTTACGATCTAGATTATACTAAATCATTGAATGAATTTAGGGTTCCAGCATTTTTATCGGAAAACACAAGTTTAAATGTAAATTTAGACCACTCGGTAAATATATGTAGAAATAACAAACCATTATACGATGGCGAATTGTTAAAAACTGAAATGTGTAGTTATACAAATACCGATTTAAATTTAGTATTGACCTATAATCCAAATGTATTTCTTTCCACGATTAATTCAAATAATGCAATCACTGCTAAAGCAACTATTGCTTGTCCATCTGGCAACAGTATATTACCTCCAACTACTGATTTGTATTTATATCAACTTGGTTGTAACAGTGAATCAACTATTAGATTTGAAAATGGAGAGTTTTTCAGTCCATCATTAATTGAAGATAAAAAAACATATATTATTAGATACGAAAAACCTAATCAATCAGGTGCACCGATAAAAATTTATGATACTTTGTATTTTGATTCATCAGTTCCTGAAATAGCCATAGTTGACGATAAAACAGGTTATTGGAATGGAACTTTAAAATACAGTAGTCAAAGTGGTTTTGCATTAGATATTATTTTTGATAACAAAAAGTTGAAATTAAATATTCCTAACTGTAAATAGAGATCTCATTCATAGGATTTCTTCTCAATTATGTTTTTCGATTTAATATGCATTTCATAAAAAAACTAAAATCTTTTGTCTATAGATTCAGAAAATGGAAATACAATTTTGTTTTAAAAAAAAATATTGTAAAATATTACAACAAAAACGAAAATATTATTTCAGATTTTGATTTATTAAACGCACTTAAGTATTATGTAAAAAATGAAATAACAGTTTTTCCCTACGACTTTAAAGAGGAATACAATAAAACCAATTATACTATCAATTCTGAGGAGGGTTTTAACTATTATTTATTAAATGGTATAAAATTATTTTTTAAAAAAAATTGGTCTGTTTTAAGCTGTGTAAGCTATTTAAAAGCTTTATTGATTGAGCAAGATGTTAGATCTCCACATTGTTATTGTAATGAAGAATTTGAGCTTCAAATTGATGAAATACTATTAGATATTGGAGCTGCAGAAGGTAATTTTACTGTTTTAAATATTCACAAAGTCAAGGATATATTTATTTTTGAATATAATAATGAGTGGTTAGAGGCTCTCAATAAAACATTTCATTTATTTGATAATGTAAAAATTATTAATAAAAAAGTGGGTAGTTCTAATTCAAAAAATACAATTGCTTTAGATGACATGCCTGAATTATATTCTAAAAAATTATTTATTAAAATGGATGTAGAAGGGGGCGAAAGAGATATTTTTAAAGGGATGGAGAAATTGCTTTCACAAAATAAAGATATAAGATTAGCAATTTGCACTTACCATGGATTTAATGATGCGTTAGAATTTGAAAAATATTTTAAAGACAAAGGTTTTAAAACTGAATTTTCTGATGGATATATGCTTTATTATTTTGCAAAAGATTTAAAACCACCTTTTCTTAGAAAAGGTGTAATAAGAGTTTGGAGGTAATAAAAATTTAAAATTTTCATAATAACAAAAAAGCCCGTAAACACTGAGATTTACGGGCTTTTGATTTGTTTTGTACTGTTACTAGTGGAGCTGGAGGGATTCGAACCCTCGTCCGGAAATGGAATTGCTATGCCTTCTACATGCTTATAGAAACATTGGTTTTCGAACTAAGTTGGCTGTTCCTCAGGCCGGCTTAATTTATATTTTATTGTGTACTTCAAGCAGCCATAAACACACTGCTTAAAGGTTTGGTTTTAATGATGCCTCTATTGTAAAACGAAACAAAACATAACATTTTACGAGACAATGGCATTTGCGTAATCCTAGATTAAGCAGCCATGGCAAAGTTAGACTCGCCAGATAAAATTTTGAGACTTGATATTTACGAGCTAAATTCCCCACGCTCGGCATGCTTACATAACCCTTGCTCACCCCGTCAAAACCGGTCAGCCCCTTTTTTATAAATTCGAAATGCGAATTGCCAAAAATGCGAAATGTTTTGCATTTGGATAAATATTGAATTTATTTTTCATTCTGTAATTTTCCATTTCTTTTACTTCGCACTTTTGTTCACTTCGAATTCCGCACTTTTTTACTACTCAAACTCAATCAATTTTTGGTTTTTGTCTACAATATTTTTTTCTTCAATATGTATTTTTTTAACTATTCCATCAGAAGACGCTTTAATGATATTTTCCATTTTCATGGCTTCTAATATCAATAATCCATCGCCTTTTTTTACTGCTTGTCCTTCGGTAACCAATACTTTTAAAACCAAACCTGGCATGGGCGCTTTTAATAGGTTTGCTTTGTTACCCATTAATTTATCCATCCCTAATTGCTTCAGCAAATCATCGTATTTGTCTTTAATTTCAATACTTTGTTTTTGACCATTTACCAAAATAATTTGGTTTTTAGCATTTTCATCTTTTGCTAAAAGCTCTATATTATACGATGAATTGTTAATGATTACATGAAACTTGTTCTTTTCTAATTTAACCACATCGGCATTTACAGCATGCCCATTAAGCATGACAGTTTCTGCTTTTTTATCAAATAAATATTCTTGTTGGTTTAGCGTAATGCGCAACATTTTTGTTTGTTTTTAAATATTCTTTTTTCTATTAACTACATAAACTTATTATTGCAACAATGAATAAGGTAAATATATTAATAGTTAGCGCAATTGTTTTAATTGCGGGTTGCAAGATAAATAAAAATAGCGATACTAAAAAAAAGGAAGCTAGTTTATTAGCAAAGCCAATAAATATTATTGGACATAAAAATACTGCCAACTATCAAGCTAGTAGATTAAAACAGGTAGATTTAATTCACACGCATTTACAAATAAAATTTAATTACGAATTGCAACATGCTTTTGGTCAAATCAATTTACTATTCAAACCTTACTTTTATGCAACAAATAAGGTAGTAATTGATGCAAAAGGAATGGCATTGCAACGCATAGCAATGATAAAAGGAAAAGATACGACAAATTTGAATTATACCTATGATTCATTGCAAATTACCGTTCAGTTAGACAAGTATTATTCGAGGAACGAAACGTTCAATATTTTTATTGATTATACCTCAAAACCCAACGAATTAAACTTTGAAGGCAGTGCTGCTATAAAAGAAGCTAAAGGTTTGTATTTTATAAATCCTAAAAAAGAAGATGCTGAAAAACCACGTCAAATATGGACGCAAGGCGAAACAGAAAGCAATAGCTGCTGGATGCCAACCATTGATGCGCCTAACGAAAAACATACGCAAGAAATTTTTATAACGGCTCAGGCTAATGAAGTAACTTTAAGCAATGGAAAGCTTATTTCGGTGTTAAAAAATGCCGATGGAACGCATACCGATTATTGGAAACAACCTTTGCCACATGCACCTTATTTAACCATGATGGCCATTGGCGAGTTTAATATTACTAAGCATAAATGGCGTGATTCAATAGAAGTAAGTTATTATTTAGAAAAAGATTATGCGAAATATGCTGATTTAATTTTTGGCCCTACAGCCGAAATGTTAACCTGCTTTAGCGAACGTTTGGGAGTTGATTATCCTTGGGAAAAGTTTAGCCAAATAATAGTGCGTGATTATGTAAGTGGAGCAATGGAAAATACCACTGCAGTAATTCATGGAGAGTTTGTGCAACACGATGAACGTGAACATTACGATAACGACCAAGAAGATATTATTGCACATGAAATGTTTCATCATTGGTTTGGCGATTTAACCACAGCTGAAAGTTGGAGTAATTTGCCTTTAAACGAAAGTTTTGCTACTTATGGCGAATATATTTGGAATGAATGGAAACACGGATCTATAGAAGCCGATGCAGCATTTAACGGGAATTTACAGGGTTATTTGTATGGAAAACAAAACGCTACCAAAATTCCAATTCGCTTTTATTACCACAATAAAGAAGACATGTTTGATGGTGTAAGTTATGCCAAAGGTGGGCGAATTTTACACATGCTGCGCAAAGAAGTAGGGGATGATGCGTTTTTTAAATCATTGCAATTATACCTTACTCAAAACAAATTTAAAAGTGCCGAAATACATCATTTGCGTTTGGCTTTTGAGGAAACTACAGGTAGAGATTTAAATTGGTTTTTTAACCAATGGTTTTTAAAAGCTGGTCATCCTGATTTAGAAATAAACACAGTTTATAATAACAATACTGCCAATTTAACCATTGTTCAAAAACAAGATTCTGTTTTAGTTGGCGTTTATGAATTGCCAATATTTGTGTCTGTTTACGATAAAAATGGTGTTCAACATTTACCCATAAAAATTACAAAAACCAGTGAAACATTTTCCTTTAAGGGCGATTCAATTTTCTTAGTTAATTTTGATGAAGACAAAGCATTGGTAGCAAAAATAAATGAAGTGAATAGCAATGAAACTTGGTATGCACAATTAACGAATGTGCCAAGTTGGAAAGCCAAACAACAAGCCATTACAGGTTTGCTATTTAATTATTCAAAAGCAAAAAAAACCATGAATAATGATTTGAAAAATACAGTTTTATATTGTTTAAATTTTAGTCATATACGTGTAATAGAATTAGGAATTCAAGCTATTGGTCAGTTAAAAGCAACAGACCAAAAACTATTTGAAAATGAAATTTTGACTTTATGTAATTATAAAAAAAAGGCTAGCATCAGAGCAAGTGCGTTAATGGTTTTATATAATTGGAATGATGTAAAGTATAAATCTGTTTTTGAAATGGCATTAGCAGATAGCTCTAACCAAGTATTGGCAAGTGGCTTATATGGTTTAAGTAATGTAGATAGTTTGTTAGCTTTACAAGCAATTGGAAAATGGAAAACCTATTTTAATTTTAGTGTTAGCCAAGCTGTAAGTTCTGTGATTAGTAAAAATTCATTTGAAAATGAAAACAATTATTTTGAAAAAGCCATCAACAAAACCAACTATGGTAAAAGAAATTTGATGTATTTATACACTAAATATTTATTTCGTTCTAACAATGAAATAATCAATGATGCAGTTTCGGTTTTCCAAAACTTAAGTAATAAAATGGACGGAGAAGAACGCAAGTATTTATTGTTTAACAGCGTGAATGAAATAAAAGAAAGTCTGGTTTTGAAAAATGATTTAGTAAAAAAACAATTATTAAAAGATGCAGGTAATGTTGCATTGCAATTGCAAAATAAAAACAATGAAAACCTGATAAAAAAATA
>CAIUQQ010000180.1 GCA_903901345.1 uncultured Bacteroidota bacterium
ACATAGAAAACATAGCACAAACTATGTTTTCTATGTTTCTATGTGTTGAAAAAAATGAAGAATTTTAAGTTATTTAAACTAAACTGTCAGCAAACTACAACCTCTCACGTCACTGTAATCAAGCCTTCCAAGTACTTCAAATTGATTTTTTTCATTTGAAGAAGGGATTATTTTTCCAATATCTTGTGTTTGAATAAAGCAACATGAATTAATATTTGCTAAATCTATTACATTTATAACACCACTTTTGTTTTGGTTTACAAAACTAAAAGGGTCTGTATTGTCACTAATTTTTATTTTCATCCAAGGCGCACATTCAAATAATCCATCACCATAACTATATGCCTGACTTAATAATTCTGTCATGCCATATTCCGAATGAATTTTGTTTACCCCAAAACTATTTTGTAATATTTTATGAATTTCTGGACGAATTATTTCTTTTTTTCTTCCTTTCATTCCGCCAGTTTCCATGACTATTAATTCTGGAAAATTTATTTGAAATATTTCTGCAAAATCCAATAATCCAAAAGTTGCACCTAGCAGAATTGTTTTTTGATTTTTTGATTTTAGTTCATTAAGCACGTCAAATAATTGTGCATGATTGTGCAAATAAAAATTACTTAATGAATGTTCACTAGCTTTTATTAATTCGTTACACATCAAAATCAATGAGGAACCATTTCGTTCCAAATAGGAGGGAAGTAATGCTAAAAAACAGTAATCTTTTATGGGTCCATAAAAATTTTCGAATGCGGTAAAAAACGATTTTTGATAAATAGATAAGTCACTTACAAAGTGTTTGCTTTCGCCTTGTCCGCTTGTGCTACTGCTAGTAAACACTATCTCTTCATTGGCAGCACCACAAATAATTTTTTTAGATTTAAAAAACTGAATTGGTAAAAAAGGTATTTGTGCTACGTTGGTAACGCTTTTATTATGGAATATATTATTAAGTTTGCAATATTGTTGGTAAACTAAATTAGTGTTGAATTGGTAAGCAAATGCTTGCAATGCTAGTTCATCAAAATTATTAATATTTGATTTGAAAATGGATTTTATAAAATCGTTTGTATGGAACATGAATGGCAAAATTGCTTTTGTGTCTATTGTTTTTTTATTGCTGCTTAACAGCTGCAAAGAAAATGAAATATATGCTAACATTCCGCTTATTGAATACAAAAGAGTTTATTTTTTGCAAAGTGACGGAAAAGACTCCTTGATGAAATTAGTTTTTTCATTTAAAGATGGAGATGGAGATATTGGCTTTTCTGATGTTGACACATCTGCACCTTTTAACCCATTATTTGATTCAGATGGAAAGCTATTAAACAAATATTATTACAACTGTTACATAGCATATAAAGAGAAAATAGATGGTGTTTATTGGCCATATATTCCTCCAGGAAAAACAGATACTTTTTGTTATAAATTTAGGATTCAAAACTTAACGCCAGATGGCAGACATAAAGCCATTAGAGGAGAATTAGAAATGGATATAAATATTAGTGACGGGCAGCGTCTTTCTATATTTGATACCGATACAATTATTTATAATATTTATATATACGATAGATCGCTAAATATTAGCAATAAAATAGAAACGCCCCCAATAATTTGGAGGCGTTAATTCAAATAAAAAATATTTTATTGATTAAAAATCGTCATCATCATCATCTTCTTCGTCATCAAAATCTTCGAATGATGCAGGTTCTTTTACATTAATTTCAGTAATGTCGTCATCGAATTCTCCATCAATGTCATCGTCTTCTGTAATGTCTAAGTCGTCATCATCATCAAAATCTTCATCATCGTCTGATTTTTTTGAAGCACGTGGGGCTGTATTTAAAGTGTTTGCTCTGCCTGCCGCTGGTTTTGCAATTGTTTTTGCAGCTACTGAATTTAGTTTCATATTGAGTGAAATTTATAAATAAAAATTGGTTTTTACTAGTTTGGTTTGTTAACTAATTGTTACAGCAAATAAATTAGTAGTTTGTCGAAAATCAAACATAAAAATTATTTTTTTACAAACTTTTTTTATTGCATTTATTCAAAAAAAAGCAGTAGTAACTTTTTTGCCTTATTCAAAGGTTTTTTTGTCAAAAAACTGACGTTAATCAAATAAATCGACTGCGGCTTTAAAAGTGTTACAATGTGCATTTACTATATCTGATATTTTTGGAGAATAACCACCTCCCATTGCGCAAGCAACAGGCACTTTTTGGTTTTTACACAATTCAAAAACAAAAACATCTCTTAGTTTACAAGCTGCTATACTAATATTTAATTTACCAAATTTATCAGTTGATAAAATATCTACGCCACATAAATAAAAAACAAAATCGGGTTCATGCTTTTTAAATACTTCCGATAAATTATTTTGCAATAGCAATAAATATTCATCATCATTTATTCCGTCAGGTAATTCAATGTCTAAATCCGATGTTTCTTTATGAAATGGATAATTGTTTTTTCCGTGCATGCTAAAAGTAAAAACGTTTTTATTGTTTTGAAAAATTTGCGCAGTTCCATTTCCTTGGTGAACATCCAAATCAACGATAAGAATTCGTTCGGCAAGTTTGTTTTTTAATAAATAGTTTGCAGCTATTGCCATGTCGTTTAACATACAAAAACCTTCACCTTTATTGGTAAAAGCGTGGTGTGTGCCTCCGGCAATATTCATGGCACAACCAAATTGCAAAGCATACAAAGCACAATCAATGGTTCCTTGCATAATGGTAATTTCTCGTTCTATTAATTTTGCCGATAAGGGAAAACCAATCTTACGCATTTCACTTTCGGTGAGTTTTAATTGGTTTAAATTTTTCCAATAATTAAAATCATGCGTTAGCAAAATATTTTCTTCTGAACATTCATTTGGTTCAAATAAATTTCCATTGCTAATAATTCCTTCATATAATAATTGTTTTGGAATTAATTCATATTTAAGCATAGGAAACCTATGTCCATCAGGTAAATGATGTTGGTAAATTTCTTTGTACGCAATTTTTAACATTTTAAAGTAAGAAGTCTTATTTAAATATGATTTTATGTATGATTACAATAAAAGCAATCAAGAATTCAAAAAAACATTTATTTTGCCGAAAAATAAAATAATAACATCAGTGAATATAGCAGTATTAAAGGAAACCCGTGAGGGTGAAAACAGAGTAGCTTTAACTCCAGCAGTTTGCACTCAATTAATAAAACAAGGTTACGAATGTTTGGTTGAAGACAATGCAGGTTACAAATCTAACTTTAGCAATGATGCATATATAAATGTAGGTTGTAAAATTGTTTCAAAAGAAGAAGCGTTGTCAAAAGCTAATATTTTAGCAAAAGTAAATGCTCCAAATGATGAAGAAATTAATAGTATGCAAGCAGGGTCGGCTTGCATTTCGTTTTTATACGCAGCCAATAATCCAGAGTTAATTCAGAAATTAGCCGCTAAAAACATCAGTGCTTTTAGTATGGATGCCATTCCTAGAATTTCGAGAGCACAAAACATGGATGCTTTAAGTTCTCAAGCTAACTTAGCTGGTTACAAAGCAGTAGTTTTGGGTGCTTCGCAATTAGGAAAAATATTTCCTTTGTTAATGACTTCGGCTGGAACAATTACTCCTTCTAGGGTGTTAATTTATGGTGCTGGTGTAGCAGGATTGCAAGCAATTGCAACGGCAAAAAGATTAGGTGCCATTGTAGAGTGTACCGATGTAAGACCAGAAACCAAAGAACAAATTGAAAGTTTAGGCGGAAAATTTATTGAGGTAAAAGACGCAGAAGCAGCAAAAGTAGAAGGCGGATATGCCAAAGAAGTTTCGGCCGATTATTTACAAAAACAAAAAGAAGCGGTGAACAAAAGTTTGTTCATGGCCGATTTAGTTATAACAACTGCTTTGGTAATGGGCAAAAAAGCGCCTGTATTAATTACTGAAGATCAAGTAAAACAAATGAAATTGGGTGCTGTAATAGTTGATATGGCAGTAGAACAAGGTGGAAATTGCGAATTGAGTGAATTAAATAAAACAGTAGTAAAATATGGTGTAAATTTAATTGGTCAAAGTAACTTGCCAAGTACTTTACCTCAAAATGCCAGTGAATTATATGCTAAAAACATTCAAAATTTGTTAACACATTTGGCTACCAAAGATGGTTTTAAATGGGAAATGGAAGAAGAAATTACCAAAGGAACTTTGATTACTAAAGATGGTGCTATTTTAAAATAATATTTAGCCACAGATTACACTGAAATCACAGATTTTATTGTTGTTTTAAGAGAATCCGCTGCAAAAAAATCACAAATCATATATCAAAAATCAATAAATAATAAATATGCTAGAATTTATCACACAACACATAGAAATGTGCTACCTCATTATCCTTATGATATTTGTAGGTATTGAATTAATTGGCCATGTGCCATCAGTTTTACATACTCCATTAATGAGTGGCGCTAACGCGATTCATGGTGTAGTAATTATTGGTTCTATCATCGTAATGGGACAAGCAGAACACACCCTTTCATTAATATTAGGTTTTTTAGCAGTAGTGCTTGGAACGCTTAACGTTGTTGGTGGATTTGTGGTTACTGATAGAATGCTGGAAATGTTTAAAAAGAAAAAATAGTTGCTTTAAATTCGAATAATTAAATTCGAAATTCGAAAATAATTATTTAAATAAAGCAAATGGAAGAAGTAATAAATAAAACTTATGATTTAGAAGAAAGAACTTTTCAATTTGCTTTGAAAGTAAGGTCATTTATTAAACGACTTCCTAGAATTATAAATAATATAGAAGATGGAAAGCAATTAGTTCGTTCATCAGGTTCTGTCGGAGCAAATTATATAGAAGCCAATGACAGTTTAGGTGAAAAGGATAAACTAATGAAAGTTAGAATTTGCAGAAAAGAAGCTAAAGAAAGTAAATTTTGGTTACGATTAGTTGATACCGAAAATAATGAAATATTAGAAACTGAAAGAAAAAAATTAATACAAGAATCACATGAATTGATGCTGATTTTTGGTTCTATTTTAAAGAATTTAACAAAATAAAAAACATACAAAACAAACAAATAATTTTTTTCGAATTTCGAAATTAGTATTTAGATTTTTTTCTAAATTTCTTTCGAATTTCGAATTTTAAATTTCGAATTTATGGAAAACAATATCTTACAAATAATCTACTTAATAGGCTCAGTAACATTTATACTTGGCTTAAAATTTTTAGGAAACCCCGCCACTGCGCGCAAGGGTAATTTAATGGCTGCCTTTGGAATGATCATTTCCATATTTGGTACCATATTTTTATACACCACCGAAGCAGGTGCACACTTACATAACCTCGGTTTTATATTTGGTGCATTATTAGTTGGAACTGTCGTGGGTTGGTTAATAGCCAAAAAAGTTCAAATGACTGCCATGCCCGAAATGGTAAGTTTATTTAACGGAATGGGTGGCGCTTGTGCCATGTTAATTTCTGTGATTGAATTCAAACATTTAGAAACCGACATGTCATTGGTGGAACCTTCTCATTTATTAATTATATTATTAGGATTAATCATTGGTTCAGTTTCATTTGCTGGAAGTATCATAGCTTGGGGTAAATTAAGCGGAAACGTAAAAGACAAATCATTAGGCATGCAACAAGTAATCAATATTGGTTTGTTGTTAGTGATTTTAGTTTTAACCACCATTATGATCATGGGTAATGGTGCTTATACCATCGAATTATTCTATGCAGTTTTCACTTTATCATTATTATACGGAATATTATTTGTGTTGCCAATTGGTGGTGCCGATATGCCAGTTGTAATTTCACTATTGAACTCGTTTACGGGTGTAGCAGCAGCTTGTGGTGGATTTTTATACGACAATAAAGTCATGTTAGTAGGTGGAATTTTAGTAGGTTCGGCCGGAACATTATTAACCATTGTGATGTGTAAAGCCATGAACCGTTCTTTGTTAAATGTATTAATAGGAAACTTTGGTGGCAATGCCAATGCAGCTGATGCAGTTCCTTCAAACTTTGAAGGTTCAATAAAAGAAGTGACTGCCAGCGATGCAGCTATTTTAATGAAATATGCTAAAAAAGTAATCATAGTTCCTGGATACGGTTTAGCGGTTGCACAAGCACAACACATTGTGCACGATTTAGAATTATTATTAGAAGCAGAAGGCATTGATGTAAAATATGCCATTCATCCTGTTGCCGGACGCATGCCTGGCCACATGAATGTATTGCTTGCCGAAAGTAACGTAAGCTACGATAAGTTAATAGAAATGGAAGAAGTAAATCCTGAATTTGCTACTACCGATGTAGTATTGGTAGTTGGTGCAAACGATGTGGTAAATCCTGCGGCTAAAACTGATCCCACTTCACCTATTTACGGAATGCCAATACTCGATGTAGAAAATGCTGCCAATGTAATTGTAAACAAACGAAGCATGAAAGCGGGTTATGCAGGTATTGAAAACGAATTGTTCTACAAACCAAAAACAAGCATGTTATTTGGTGATGCCAAAAAAGCTTTGACTCAGTTAGTGAGTGAAATTAAGGCTTTAGGGTAAATTTAAGTAATATAAAAATATGAACAAAAAAAGGTTGGCTTAGGCCAGCCTTTTTTTTTGTTTAAAAAGAAAATCGCTTTTTAAATAAATTACAAATTTTGAATGGATTTTTACTAATTTCCCTCCATGAAAAAATTCATTCTATTATTGTTTTTATTCATTGCATTCATGCAATTAAATACTGCTAAAGCAGCTGAAGTAATTGTGCCACCCGATACTGTTAAAGTAGGCGTTTATTTTATCAGTTTGCACGATATTGATTTTAGGCAAAAAGAATATACAGTTCGGTTTTGGCTGTGGTTTAGGTATAAAAATAAGGCTTTCGATTTTGCTAAGAATGTAGAAGTTCCCAATGCCAAATCAATTGAAAATACCGACAACTATACCGATACTGCAAACGGTGAAGTATTTACCCTCATGAAAATGAAATGTGTGATGAAAGAATCGTGGGAAGTTCAAAATTATCCATTCGATAAACAGCAGTTAGAAATTCATATTGAAAATTCACAATTCGACTCCCGAAGTTTGATTTTTGTAGCCGATACCGTTGGCGAACATTTTGATCCAGCTTTAACCATTGCCGGTTGGAATATTAGTAATATCATTGAAAAAACAGGCTTGCAAACTTATGAAACTACCTTTGGCGATTTAACTTTAAAAGAAGCCAAATCGAGTTATGCATCCTTTAAAGTTGATGTGTTTATAGATAGGAATGCTTGGGGATTATTCTTTAAATTATTCTTGTGTATGTATGTTTCATTTTTTATTTCATACATGTGCTTTTTTATTCATGCCGATAGCATGGAATCACGTTTTGGATTAAGTGTAGGTTCACTGTTTGCAGCAGTTGGTAATAAATATATCATCGATTCTATATTACCTGAATCTTCAACATTTACCTTGGTCGATTCCTTGCATGCTTTTACTTTTATTGCCATTTTAGGCACCATTATTTTAAGTGTTTATTCGTTAAAATTAGCCAACGAAAACCAATTAGAAAGAGCCAATAAATTAGACCATAAAGCAGCGCGCATTATGCTAATTACTTATTTGTTTTTAAATATAATCTTCATTTTAAAAGCAATCTTTTTTTAAAAATAAAAAATCCATGAATAAGCATTTTCCTATTTTATTTATTTCTCTTTTTGTTGCGTTGCAATGTATTGCGCAACAACAAAAATTATCGCCTATTGCACAAATTTATTTGAATAAAAATAGTGGTTTAAATAAAGCTGAATATAACATCAGCGCATTGGTTCAGGTAAATGAAAATATATTGGAAAATGACTTAAAAGCAAAAGGAATATTGGTGCAAACCAAAGCCGGAAACATTTGGAGTGTGATGATTCCAATGCATGTTTTAAACGATATTTCAAATATAAAAGGCATTGATTATTTGGAAACTTCATTGGCTGCTAAGCCACAAATGCAAGACACTGATTGGATTCAAACCAAAACTAATTTAGTGCATCAAGGCTATAATTTGCCAAAGGCATACAAAGGAAATGGAGTAATAGTTGGCATTATTGACATTGGTTTTGATTATAACCATCCGGCTTTTTACGATGAACAAGGTAATTGTAGAATTATGCGTGTTTGGGAGCAAAACAAAACAGGAACGCCACCAACTGGTTATAATTATGGCAATGAATTAACTAATTCTACTAGCATAAAAGCAGCCATAACCGATAGAATTACCGACTCGCACGGAACAATGGTGGCAGGCATTGCGGCTGGAACGGGAATATTAAGTAAAGGAAATGCAAACCGCGGAATGGCACCCAATGCGGATTTGGTTTTGGTGGGTTTGTATTACGGACAAGAAACTTTTTTAGACGATAAAAATGTTTCCGCACCTTCATTTGTTGATGCCATGAATTATATTTACAAATATGCTGAATCGGTAAATAAACCTGCGGTAATCAATATCAGTTGGGGACATCATGGTGGTCCGCACGATGGAACTTCATTGCTTGACAAAGCCATTGAAAACTTAACAGGCGCTGGAAAAATATTGGTAAATGCAGCGGGTAACGAAGGTAAAACGCAATTGCATTTGCTACAAAAATTAGCCAACGATACTTTTTATTCTTATAATTATTTTAACAGAAAAATTTATCCATACGAAAAAAATTTAACTGATTTTTGGGGCAGCCCCAACTCTGATTTTGCTGTGCAAATTAGGTTAACAGATACCTTACAAAATGTGTTGGCAGCTAGTAATTTTATCAGTGCTTCCAGCAATCAATTAACCAGTGGTGTATTGGTAAATGGAATTGATTCATTGACATTTTCGTTTGCTTGCCAAGCAAAAAACATCAATAACAACAAACCAAATATTTTTGTCAATTACCATAATTCAAACCGAGTAAAGTATTTTGTTTCCTATGCTTTTACTTCTAATAATACTGATTTACACGCTTGGAATTGTGGCTACGAATGGACGAAAGGATATCCATTATTTTTGGCCAATATTCCAGGACAACCAATCAAATCAAATTATATTAGTGGCGATAATAAATTTACCGTTGGTGAATCGGGAGCAAATAGCAATGCAAGTGTAGCGGTTGGGTCATATAATTCAAATGTGGCTTGGCAAAACTATTGGGGAAATGTAAAAACGGTTGATGACATCAGTCAAAAAGATACCATTACTGGCTTTTCAAGCAGAGGCCCAACTACTGATAATAGAACCAAACCCGACATTACCGGACCAGGTTATTTTGTAGGCGGCCCAGCCAGTAGTTTAACGCCATTTAATGATGCTGATATCACCGACACTTTTCAAGTAAATGGAAAACGATTTGATTATATCATGTCGGCTGGAACTTCATTTGCTGCGCCTTGTGTTACTGGAGCCATTGCATTGATGCTTCAAGCCGATAATCAATTAACACCAAGTAAAGTGTTGAGTATGCTCAAAAATTCAGCAAGGGTGGATGCTAAAACAGGAATTATTCCAACTAGTGGAAGTAATAATTGGGGTTGGGGTAAAATAAACACTTATGAAGCTGTAAAATTGGCTTTTGCTACCGCAATAACTGAACAAGATAATGTTGGAAATAAAACCATTATTTATCCAAATCCTTTTACCAATAGCATTCAATTTTTAAATAACCAAGAACCTTTGTGGGTGGAGATTTATAATGTATCAGGGCAAGTACTTTTTAGTAAAAAAATATTGCCGAACGAAAGCATTCAATTAGCACATTTAGCTACTGGAATTTATTTGCTAAAAACCACCAATGAAAATGGCGGAATACAAATTTGTAAATTGGTAAAGTATTAATTAAACGATACAAAAAAAGCCTATTAACGTTTAAATTAACAGGCTTCTTGATTTTCATATTTTTTAAGCTGTAGCTATTAACTGCTCAATATTTTTTACTTCAGGTAAAAACTTTCGTTCTTTGAGTAAATAGCCATTGCCACGCACCAAAATATGAACTTTTATATTTTCAATACAAATAGGAGAACTTTCACTTACATCAGTTATGTTAGAAAATTTAATATCTCGTCCATCCACAATTACAACAGCTCCACTTCCTATAACTTCTAAGTAATTATTATCAATAACTATTACACCTGTATCTTCGCCAAGGCCAATTCCAGTGCATTGCGGGTTACTTGCTACTGCTTGTGCCAAACGGTTAAAACGTCCACGTTTATCAAAATGTGAGTCAATGATTACATTAGGAATAAAAGCTAAGCCAGTAGTAATTTTTACTTCACCTTTTAAATGTGCTAATTCGCTTTTACCCGAATAAATCATGGTATTGCTCATGGCCATTGCGCCAGCACTGGTACCTGCTATTACAAATTTTTCTTCATTGAAATACCTATCGTGTAACACTTGGTAAATTTCTGTTCCACCAAAAATACTTGTTAAACGCAATTGGTCACCACCTGAAAATAAAATGCCGTCACAATCTTTTACACGTTGAATATATTCAGGATTATGAACATCTTCACGGTTTCTAATATTCATAACACCAGCGCGTTTACAGCCTATTTTGCTAAATGTGTCAATATAATTTTGACCTACTTCTTGCGGAATAGACGATGCTGTTGTTATTACTTCAATTTTTTTATCAATTCCACCAACTTCTTCCACAAAACGTTTAAGAATAGATAAACTGAAAAAATTTAAACTTTTATTTGAATGTCCATATCCTTTTTCGGGTTCAGTGCCTTTATCTTCAGCACCGCCAATGGATATTAGTTTTCCTTTAGGTGTATTCAATTGCTTTATTTTTTTGGATAAAAAATAGTATTCCCCCCGTTTATTAATTCTAGAAACTTATAATTGATATGTTTTATATTTAAAAAATTAGCTAAAGCTAATAAAAATATTTGAACCACATAGAAACATAGAATACATAGCTTTTTACTATGTTATTTATAAGTCTATATGGTTTAAAAATCAATTTTAAGGATTGCTCCACTTTTAAAAATTATTCTTTAGGACCTTCTTCTTCTTCCGCTTGTTCTTCGTTCAAGTAATCGTCTTCACCTTCCCACTCTTGGTCAGGGCTAATCCACTCTTCGCCTTCCATCATTTTGCGGTATTCTATTAGTTCTTCTTTGTTGTATTTATTGCTATAATCGCTTAATAAATCTAACAAATAATCTAAATTAGCTACACCATCATCTTCAGTATATTCAAAGGTATAATTACCATTTACTTGAATGTTTTCGTAAGCCAAACGGATCATGCGAACATAACCTGGTTGGTTTAAGTTATCAATAAAAAATTTACGTAATTCTTTTAACTGATTTACTAGTTTTTCACCTTCAAATCCTTCTTTAGCCAAAGTTACTTTTATGGCATCTATCAATTGCTTCATTGCTTATTTTTAAATTATAATGAGGGCGAAAATAAGGTTTTGTTTCAAAATTTACCTACATTTTAAAAAAAAGCTTTTTGCAGCTAGCTTCTAGCTTCAGGCTACTTAAAATAAGCTACAAGATTTAAATAAATAAATAAATGAAATAAACGCTTAAACCCATTAACAGTTAAGTACTTTAATACTTAAACAAACATGTCATCTTGTTCTTTATCAAGGTCATCTTGTTCTTTATCTATTTGGCGTTTTACCAATAATTGTAAAGCTGGACCCGCCATAATTGATGTTATAACAGCCATAATAACAATGGCCACAAACAGTTTTTCATTGATTAAATCGGCTTGTAAAGCCAATATTGCCAATATAATTCCCATTGCCCCACGGGCATTCATACCAAAACCTACAGCTATACTTTCTTGTTTTGTTAATCCACCCCAAAATGCACCAAAACCTGCTCCAATTAATTTGGTGGCAATGGCTAAAACTAGCACTAGTAAAGTAATTTGTAAATCAAAATTCGCAAAGAAATCGACTTTAAAACCAATGGAAACAAAAAATAAAGGAGCAAAAATATTTGTTACAAATTGATTGACTATTTCGCGTGTTTTTTCAGTTAAATGAACACTATCGCCAAAGGCAATTCCAACTATAAAAGCACCAAATATGGCATGAATTCCAATAAATTCAGTAAAGGCAGCACCCAAAAATGCCAATCCTAATGAAAGACTTAAAAATCCACCTGGCCAGCTAAAGTTTTTTTGCGCCCATGGCAATGATTTATTAATAATTATTCGCCCAACAGTAAGCATTGCTACCGAATAAAGTATGGTTAAGCCAAGAGTAAATAAAAACCCATGACTGTGAGAACTAATTTTTAGCATTCCAAGGATTACTGAAAATAAAAGCCAACCAACAATATCATCGAACATGGCAGCTATAATAATTATCATTCCTACTTTTGACCTAAATAGTCCTAAATCCATTAAAGTTCTGGCAATAATTGGTAAAGCAGAAACAGCCAAAGCGGTTCCAAAAAATAAACTAAATAAAATTAATTTTGAACTACTTGTAAAATATTCTCCAAAAAGTGGATAGTAATAATAGGCCACTAAAAAACCAATTGCTAAAGGAATAATTAATCCTAAAAAACTTGTTTTTAATGCAGTTTTTCCTTGTTGGCGAATTACTGATAAATCCACCTCCATGCCTGCTACAAATAATAACATGATTACTGAAATGGCTGTAATTCCATTAAATGCAATCATAGAATTACTATGTTGGTTTAAAACTAACGTACTAATGTTTGGAAAATAATGACCTAATAAACTTGGTCCTAAGCAAATTCCAGCTACTAATTCACCAACTACCAAAGGCATTTTAAACTTCCTAAAAAATTCACCAACAAGCCTTGCTACTATGAGCAAAACGCCTAAGCTAAATATTAAACTTATTGTGTCTTGTTGGCTTAAAGTGGTGTTCATTGATGGATAAACTATTGAATTGTTATATTATTGAATTACTATATTGTTGGATTGCTAATTGTTAAAATTCACATTTAGTGTTTTTGGCAATACGCATGCTGTTTAGTCTTCTTTGATATTTACCAATAATAAATTGCAAGGTAAATCGGCTAAAGCAAACTCAATGTCAGTTGGAAAAACACGGTCAATTAAATTCATTTTTCTGTCAGGAGAATTTAAAATCAATAAATCAGCGTGATGTTCACGTGCATATTTTGAAATGATATAACCTGGTTTTCCTTCTATTCTGTCAATATTTATTTTCAAATCACCACAATCATTACAACTTAATATATAGTTCAATCTTTTATCTTCTTCTTCAATTAAGTTTTCCTTGTGCTTTGCAACTTCATTTTCTTTGAATTCATCGCTTCTAATTAAAACAGCTTTATTCAAATCAGTTTCTTGAATTACATCTACATTTTTAACTTTAAATGCTTTGGCAATTTCAATGGCTACAGCAATGGTATTTTCAGTTTTTGGATTGTTAGAACCTTCAACCACAATATAATTTATTGGACTTGATTCTATTTTTGGTTCTGTAAGCATTAACATGCTACACTTAATTTTTCGGCTTAATTTTCGGGCTACACTGCCCATAATATATTTTATTAAACTTTCTTTTTCTAAAGCCCCAGCTACTAATAAATCAAGTTGTTCTTCATTACAAATATTTAAAATTGTTTCAACAGTTTCGCCCTCTTGCCAAATTAGTTTTGAATTGTTTAACAAGTTATATTTTTCTAAATATTTATTTAAAGTTTTAACATCTTCTTCGCTTTTATTTCCAACATGAATAAATACCATTTCCGATTTTAAACCAACTTGCATTTTTGCTGCTTCAGCAATTAGCGCTTCTAATCTTGGGGAAAAAGCAATTGCAATGCCTATTTTTTTAAAAACTAATTCTTTTTTCTCTCCACTCATCTTTTTTATTTATTAATTTTAAAAATGTAACAATAAAATATTGAATTTGTTCCATTTTAATTTGCATATTAAACATTTTTATTCGTTACAAAGTAACCAAACTAAACTAGTAATTGCGGCAGCACCCAAATGCAACTCACGCTCATTCACATTTTCAAATATATCGTTTTCAGTATGGTGATAATCAAAATATCTTTGTGAATCGGGAACATAACCTATTAATGCTTTGCAATTATTTTTCAACGGACCAATATCGGCACCACCACCACCCAAGTCTATTTTATCCCAACCATAATTTCTGAATAAATGCGCTTTTGCATTCATGTTTTTATAAATGGTAGAATCACTAATACCAAACCCACGAGGTACAAATCCGCCCGCATCGGTTTCAATGGCAGCATAATGATTTTCATTGTTTTTTTCTGCTAATTCATCATATTTTATTCCGCCACGCAAACCATTTTCTTCGTTCATAAATAATACTGCACGCAAAGTTCTTTCATGTTTTAAATTTAATGTTTTAAACAAACGCAAAACCTCTATACTTTGCACACAGCCTGCGCCATCATCGTGTGCGCCTTCACCTACATCCCAACTATCTAAATGGCCACCAATTAATATTATTTCATTGGCTTTGGTTGTTCCATTTAACTGACCAATGACGTTATAACTCAAAACACTATCAATAAAATTATTGCAATTTAAGTTAAAGTAAAACTTGGTTTCACTATTTTCTTTTAGTGATTTACTTAACACATCGGCATGGTTACTGCTAATGGCACATGCTGGTATTTTGGGAAACGAATCGTTATAATACATGGCTCCTGTATGTGCAAATTCATCGTGAGCTAAAGTCATGCTACGAACTACTACGCCAATGGCACCAAGCTTTGCAGCTTCAGATGCACCTCTTCCACGTTGGTTCACTGCACCGCCATAAGCAGCGCCAGTAATAATATGGGTTGGATCCATTGGTCGGTTAAAAAACACAATTTTTCCTTGTACTTTTTCTTTGCCTAAGCTGCGCAATTCTTCAAAAGTTTTTACTTCTATAACATTGGCAGTAATGCCATCTTTTGGAGTAGAAACAGAACCTCCTAAGGCTAAAATATTTACTAAAAATGGTTTTAAACCACCTAAAATTTTTCCGGTTTCTGTTTTCTTACTTCCTCTAATCCATTTAGGAACCATTACAGGTTGTAACCAAACACTATCAAAACCATAGGCTATCATTCGTTTGTACATTAACTGAACAGCTTTTGCAGCTTGCTCACTTCCACTTATTCTATTTCCAATATGTTTGCACAAATCGTGCAAATCGGCATAAGCTTTACCATTCGATAAAACTTCATCGGTAATTTTTTTTATAATAATTGAATCTTGATTTTGCGCAAAGGATTGTAAGCAAAAGAAAGATAATAATACAAGGAAATATTTGTTCATAAATTTGGCTGATTAGCGTTCAAATATATATTTTGAGTGGGGAATAAAAATAGTGCTTTATATAATAATTTTCCCCTTAAGTTTACTAGGATTTTGTCTGCAATCCCAAATAGATAAAATGTTAATTGAGAGTTCTTTTACTTCATAAAAAATATAATAGTCTTTTACAAATTTACCTCTAACATTTTCAAAATCAGTTCGAATACCAATATTTGGGTGAGAAGCAATCAATTGAACAGCATCAACAAATAAATTATTAAGTTTTACACTATAGATTTTCGAACTATTTCTTTCAATCCAATTTTGAAGAATTTCTCTCCTATCTTTTAATGCTTGCTTAGACCAGATTACATTTTTAGCCACTCTTCAATTTCTTTATTGGCTGCTTCGTTTTCAATAAACAAACCATTTCTTATTTCATTTTGACCAATTAAAATAGCTTGTCTTTGCTCTTCTGAAAGTTTATAGATTTCTAAATCATTATTTTCTATAGCTAATAATCTATATATTTCTCCTAACAATTGTTCATCGTTAGTATTTTCAATGCTTTGAATAAGTTTTTCTTTTAAATCAATTGTTGACATGATTTTGTTTTTATAATTTCAAATGTAAATAAAAAAATGATAAAAAAAACCCATTCCAATTTTACTTTTAAGGAATTTTTTTATTTAAACCAATCAACTTATTAACTAGTCAACTAATCAACATTTCAACAAACAACTACTTATCATTTAAACCAATTCCAAGGCCAAATAATGCTGCAACTGTGGCTAAGTGAACTAACAAAATTATTTTTTGCCAAATAGGTCTTTCGTTCCATTTTTGTTCAGTGTCAAATGGATCAAAAGCTAAGCCAATACCCATAGAAGCTGCTGCTTGTACATAATCTTTTGAAGAAATTGCTTGGTACAATCCTAAGATGATAAAACCAATGTATAAATATTTGCTGAATGGTGTTTTCATATTTTTAATTTTATATTCAATTTTAAAAATTTACAAAAAACCAGATAAACAAAATTACGTAAGTGGTTAAATTTTATATTTGAGCGAAATATTATCCCAAAAAATCCCTTCCAATTATACTTGAAAGGGATTTTTTATTTGAACTAATCAACTTGTTAACCAATCAACTTATCAACCAATCAACTATTTGTACAAAGGATATTTACCCATCCAAGTATTGATATTTTTTCTAATATCAGCAAGCATGGCTTCATTTTCGTTGTTCATTAAGGCTGTGTCTATGTAATCTACTATTTGTTCCATGTCGGCTTCAGCCATTCCACGGGTAGTAATGGCAGCTGTTCCAACACGCATTCCACTTGTTACAAATGGCGATTTATCATCGAAAGGAACCATGTTTTTGTTAATGGTAATATCAGCTTTTCCTAAAGCCGCTTCGGCTAATTTTCCTGTTAAGTTCTTGCTGCGCAAATCAATTAACATTAAATGATTATCGGTTCCGCCTGAAATAATTTTATATCCACGGCTTACAAATGCATTTGCCATTGCTTGAGCATTCACTGCTACTTGTTTAGTATAGGCTTTATAATCATCAGTTAAACATTCGCCAAAAGCTACTGCTTTAGCAGCAATTACGTGTTCTAATGGTCCGCCTTGAGTACCAGGAAAAACAGCTCCATCCAATAACGCACTCATCATCTTCAATTCACCTTTTAAGGTTTTTTGTCCAAATGGATTTTCAAAATCGTTACCCATCATAATAATTCCACCACGTGGTCCACGTAAAGTTTTATGTGTAGTTGAAGTTACAATATGACAATGTTGAATTGGATCGTTTAATAATTTCCCAACTATCAATCCAGCAGGATGTGAAATATCGGCTAATAAAACTGCTCCAACGCTATCAGCAATTGCACGCAAACGGGCATAATCCCAATCGCGGCTATAAGCCGATGCACCACAAATAAGCATTTTTGGTTTTTCAGCATGTGCTTTTGCTTCTACTTTATCCCAATCAATTAAACCAGTTTCTTGCTCTACACCGTAAAATGATGGAACATATAATTTACCAGAAAAATTAACGGGAGAACCATGTGTTAAATGTCCACCATGTGATAGGTCAAAACCTAAAATTTTATCACCAGGATTTAAGCAACCTAACATTACAGCTGCATTTGCCTGCGCACCCGAATGAGGCTGAACATTGGCCCAAGTAGCACCAAACATTTGCTTCAAACGATCAATTGCTAAATTTTCAACAACATCTACCACTTCGCAACCGCCATAATAACGCTTGCCTGGTAATCCTTCAGCATATTTATTAGTAAGCACACTTCCCATGGCTTCCATTACTTGTGGGCTAGTAAAGTTCTCAGAAGCAATTAACTCTATGCCGTGTTCTTGGCGGCTTTTTTCTTGATTAATTAAATCAAATATAACGGTATCTCTTTGCATGGTATTTAAAAAAATATTTTACGAAAGTAAATTTTACGAAACAATATACCAAAGTTAAATAGTTTGATAAAAATCTATTTAAAAAAATAGTTTCAAAAAAAATAGTAATGAATTAGCTCTTTTTTTTGAACCACATAGGTACATAGAAAACATAGTTTGGAAACTGTATTCTTACCGTATTAACTTTGGAGAAATTATTGATTATTTTAATTGTATCTTCCCATTCAACTTAGTTCATAGGCTATGTCTTCTAAGTTTTTTAAGTAGCTATTAAATAGTTACTTTATTTTAAGCTATGATTTTTTGCACCAATGGCCAAACCAATACAAATGCAACAATTACAAACACAATTCCAATGATGTGATTTAATAATTGCTGTTTTTTTACAGATAGCAAATGTTTCACTTTATTGGCGGAATAACAGATTACAAATTGGTGAAAAAACATAGCACCTAAAGTTACACTAAAAAATATAACCACTTCAAATAAAGTAGGTAAACTACTTTTAACAAAAGCTGCTAATCCTAACCAAAACAGTAAGTTTAAAGGATTTATACTATTAAGCATAATGCCTTTCATTATATAAATAAAATTCCCTCGTGGCTGAATATGACCTGCTTCTGGGTCGTTTGCTTTTTTTAGAAAAGTACTAATTCCTAAAATTACTAACGCCACAAAACCAATTAATCGAATTTCAGTATCTAATTCTTTTAGTTGATTTTCAACAAAGCTAGCACCGAAAACACAAAGTGCCACAAAAACCAAATCGCTTAAAAGCATTCCTAAAGCTACAAGTAAACCTTTTTTGTAACCTTGTTCTATGCTTGCATGCAGCAATGAAAAAAAACCAGCACCAAATGAAAGTGAAAGAATTAATCCTGTTATGTATCCTTTGATAATAGTTTGAATCAAAATTTTTTAAAATGAATATGTTGGCAAAATAACATTATCTATCTAAAAATCACAAAGCATTTGAATTAATTATTTAAGAAGCAAATAAATAAATGTTTCATAAAAAATTTGGTGAATATAAAGTAACAGATACATTTGCACTCTTATTTCAAAAAAATATATACGTGGGAGAGCATCAAAGCATTCATAATAAGCTATCACTAGCAGGACTTTTAGTAACACTTGGGATTATTTTTGGCGATATTGGAACTTCGCCATTATATGTATTAAATGCAATTGTTGACACAAAAGTCATCACAAAAGATTTAATTTATGGTGGCCTTTCTTGTATTGTTTGGACTTTAACGCTTCAAACAACTTTAAAATATGTACTGATTACTTTAAATGCTGATAATAACGGTGAAGGAGGAATTTTTTCTTTGTATGCTTTGGTTCGTAGACGTAAACCATATTTAATTTTTCCTGCTATTATTGGTGGTTGTGCATTATTAGCCGATGGTGTTATTACTCCTCCAATTTCAGTTTCTTCAGCTATTGAAGGTTTGCGTTTAATAAAATCTGACACATTTAATTTCTCCGAAATTCCTACAGTTCCAATTGTAATTGCCATCATAAGTTTTCTGTTTTTAATTCAAAGAGTTGGAACTTCTATTGTAGGTAAATCGTTTGGTCCTATTATGTTTATTTGGTTTGGAATGATTGCCATTTTAGGTATTAGTAAAATTGGGTCACATATTGATGTTTTAAATTGTTTAAACCCCTATTATGCTTATAATTTGTTGTTCAATTACCATGAAGGGTTTTGGATTTTAGGAGCTGTTTTTTTATGTACAACTGGGGCTGAAGCTTTGTATTCCGATCTTGGTCATTGTGGTAAAAACAATATTAGAGTGAGTTGGTTTTTTGTGAAATCTGCATTACTTTTAAGTTATTTTGGTCAAGGGGCAAATTTATTAGCTCATGAAGGACAAACATTGGCTCAAACAGGTATAAATCCTTTTTATGATTTGATGTCACTTGAGTTTTTACCTTTTGGAATTGCTATAGCAACAATGGCGGCTATTACTGCAAGTCAAGCTTTAATTAGTGGTTCTTTTACTCTCATATCGGAGGCAATCAGATTAAACGTTTGGCCAAAAGTAGCATTAAAATATCCAAGTGAAATGAAAGGTCAATTATATGTGCCAAGTGCAAATATTATTCTTTGGGTTGGATGTATTGGTGTTGTATTGTATTTTAGAGAATCAAAAGCTATGGAAGCTGCTTATGGCTTAGCCATTACCATTGCCATGTTAATGACTACTTTATTGTTGGTAAATTATTTAAGAACCATGAAAGTAAATAAATGGTTAGTAGCATTATTATTATTGGTTTACCTTGGAATTGAAGGTTCGTTTTTAGCTGCTAATTTGGTTAAATTTTCACATGGTGGTTGGGTAAGTTTAGGAATCAGTAGCATATTTATTTTTATCATGTTAATTTGGTATAAAGGCCGAAAAATCAAAAATCGTTTAACGGAATTTGTACAGCTAAAAACCTATATTCCTATTTTAGAACAATTGAGTAAAGATGAATCGGTTTCAAAATTTGCAACGCATTTAGTTTATTTAACAAGTGCTGATTTAAAAAATGAAATTGAGTCTAAAGTCATGTATTCTATTTTGCAAAAACAACCTAAACGCGCTGATATTTATTGGTTTGTGCATATACATGTAGACGATCAGCCTTATACCATGGAGTATAAAGTGGATCATATTGTGCCAAATGATATTGTAAAAGTGGAGTTTAAATTAGGATTTAGAGTTGAACAAAAAATTAATTATTACTTTAGAAGAGTAGTGGAAGAATTGGTTTTAAACAAAGAAGTAGATGTTACAAGTAGATATACTTCACTGCGCGAACAAAATATTACAGGCGATTTTAAATTTGTAGTTTTACAACGTCATTTATCAACCGAAAATGAATTATCGGAATTTGAACAATGGATTATGGATGTGTATTTTACTTTAGATAAATTAAGTTTGTCGGAAGCAAAAGCATTTGGACTTGATACCAGTTCCGTATTAATTGAAAAAGTTCCTTTGGTAATTACTCCTTTAAAAGAATTTAAGTTAAAAAGAACGTATTAATTAATTACGTCCAATAAATCTTCCAAACGCATACTTCTTGAGCCTTTCATAAACACATTTGTATCGGATAAAGGATTTGTTTTTAAAAATTCTTTGCACTCATTTGTGGTGTTAAAAGCATGGAAACTGTTTTTTGTTTTCATGAAATTTTCACCACATAAAAACACGTTTTTTAGATTTAAATTCACACATAAATCTACCATATTTTGGTGTTCTTCTTCCGCATATTTTCCTAGTTCAAACATATCGCCAAGTATTACAGTTTTATTGTTAAATGGCATAGCCGAAAAGCTTTTTAAAGCTAATTCCATGCTACTTGGATTGGCATTATAAGCATCCATATAAATGGTATTGAATTCCTTTTTTATTATTTCCGAACGATTATTTGTTGGAAAATAACTTTCAATTCCTTTGCTAATTTCATTTGGTTTCAGTTTAAAATATAAACCCATTGCTACAGCAACAGTTACATTGTCAAAATTGTAATCACCACTTAAATTGGCAGTAATATTTTCTTTATTATTATCAATATGAAAGCTAATAGTTGGTTGTAAATTTTTAGCAAAACAAACTGTATGGGCTGCTCCATTTCTTCCCTCAAAATTAGCAGCATAAGTAATTTTATTTTCCAATTGTCTGGCCATTCTCATTAACCATTCGTCATTTGCATTTACAAATGCAATTCCATTATTTTTTAGTAAATAGTAATACAATTCAGAATTCGATTGGGCAACACCTTCCATACTTCCAAATCCTTCCAAATGGTCTTTTCCATTATTGGTAATTACGCCATAATTCGGTTTTGCTATTTCACATAAAAAAGCGTTTTCCCCTACATGATTTGCACCCATTTCTATAATTGCTAGCTCATGTTGGTTTGTAATTTGAAGCATGGTAAGTGGCAAGCCAATATGATTATTAAAGTTTCCTGGCGTTGCAATTACATGATACTTTTGCTTTAAAACTGAAGTAATTAATTCTTTGGTGGTGGTTTTTCCATTGCTGCCAACTATTGCTATTATTGGTATTTTCAAAGAATCTCTATGAAAAGCTGCCAACTGTTGAAGTGTTTCTAAAACATTATTTACTAAAATAGTTTTTTCGTTTAAGTGAAATTCTTTCTCATCAATAATTGCATAAGCTGCTCCATTTTTTATTGCTTCATTAGCAAATAAATTGGCATTATATTTATCGCCTTTTAAGGCAAAAAATAAACAGCCTAATGATATTTTTCTGGTGTCTGTGCAAATAACTGGATGCTTTAAGAATAACGCATGTAATTCGGATATATTCATTTTAATAAAATATTATAAAAAACTGTATATTTAAATTTCTATTTTTGGAACAACAAATAACAACAAATTATGCGTAAACTACTATTTGCTTTTACTTCACTAATGTTTATAAACTTTCATTGTGAAGCTCAAAATGTATATTTTTCTTTATCAAATAATGTTAAGTTTTTAAAGCAAAATAGCAGTGATACCTTAAAATATCCATTTGTGAGTGGGTTTCAAAAACCACAGTTCAATAAAATGGATTTGAACAACGATAACCAAAAAGATTTGGTAATTTTTGATGCCATTGGCAATAAAATATTTACTTATGTATGGCAAAATAATGCTTGGGTGTATGCTCCGCAATATGAAAATATTTTCCCTCCAATATCTCAGTGGCTAAAATTATTAGATTATAACTGCGATGGAAAAGAAGATATTTTTACGGCTTCTGGTCCTGCATATGCTATCATTCCCGGTGAACTTGTAAAATCAGATGGAATTAGGTATTTTCAAAATACGTCTGTTGGAAGTAATATTACTTTTAAACAAAAAGGAAATTGTTTAGTTCACGAATATGATGGAAACGAAGATTGTATAGAGTTTGTTCCAACCGATGTTGGTGTAATTGACGACATTAACAATGATGGTAAATTAGACATTGTTCAATCACCTTCTATGTCTAATTATTTTAATTATTTTCAAAATACTAAACCAAATGGTAACAATAATTGTGATTCTCTTTCATTTAGATGGAGTGCTAATAATTGGGGTCATTTTAATTATAAAGTGGTATCGCATGGATTTAATTTAGGATTGCCTGCTAGTTATTTATTTAAGGGCGGAAAGCATGTAAGTAATTCATTTGCTACTTACGATTTGGATGGCGATGGAGACAAAGATTTTATATTTGGTGATGGAGCAATTCCCACACTTATTTATGCCAAAAATGGCAAAGAATTAACCAAACTTGGTCGTGATTCAATGATTGTAGAAGATACCATTTTTCCAAGAAATACTTATCGTCCTTTGGATATGGTTTGGCCAACTCCTTACTTTAAAGATTTTGACAATGATGGTATTACCGATTTAATAATAACAACCAACGAAACTGTAGCGGCTAAAAATACTAACAATGTTTGTTTGTATAAAAACATGGCTATTACTAATTCAGTTGCACCCGTTTTTAGTTTTGTAAAGGAAAACTTTTTGCAAGATGAAATGATTGATTTAGGAGGAAACTCAAAACCAGTTTTTGTAGATATTGATAATGATGATGACTTAGACATTATTGTAGCTACGCAAGGCAATTATTTAAGTACAAAAAACAGTTTAGATTTATTGTATTTCTACAAAAATATTGGAACAAAAACCAATCCTGTTTACAGTTTAGTTGATACCAATTTGGCCAATATTCAAGCTAATACTCGCTTACCTTTTACCAATGTTACGCCCACTTTTGGAGACTTAAATGGTGATGGTAAAAAAGACTTAATTTTTGGATGGTTTAATGGCTATTTAAATTATTTTGAAAATACTTCAACAGGAACAAATATTAGTTTTGCCAAGCGTGACAGTGATTATTTTAGCATCAATGCAGGAACTGAAATTGCACCGCAATTAATAGATTTAAACAAAGACGGAAAATTAGATTTAGTAATAGGAAAACGAAATGGAACTTTGGCTTATTTTCAAAATACTGGAACCATTACTCAAGCAAATTTTAGCGTTACGCCAACTATTGATTCCTTAGGAAAAATAAATGTTCGCTCTCGCGATGATTCTTATGGAAACGCAACTCCATTTATTTTTGATTTGGATAACGATGGCATATTTGAAGCATTGATTGGAAGTTATAGCAAAAGCGTTATTTTATTTACCGATGTTACTTCAAATCCAAATATAAAAGCCCGCAGGTTTGCAAGTATTTTTAAAGATGATGCTACTGCAAATACTGATAGCATTATGCAAGGTGTTTATACCAGTGTAAGCATTGCAAATATTGATAATGATACCAATCCTGAAGTGATAATTGGCAACCAACGTGGAGGATTTAGACTTTATAAAAGTACTATTTCTGGTAAAATCAGTTTGGCTACCAATGATGATTTATTAACCAAAAGTTTTGAAGCAAAAATTTATCCTAATCCAGCTAAAAACTATTTGATCATCGAAACAGATTTAGTGAATGAAAATGCACAAATTAGTTTAATTAATATTTTGGGTTCAATAATTTTGAATCAAACCACTTCTCAATCAAACAATGAAACCAAATTGGATTTATCAAACATCAAACCTGGAATTTATTTTGTAAAAATTCAAACCGAAACCGGCAAACAATTGGTTCAAAGAGTGATGATAGGGGAGTAGAGTCGTTGCATACAACGACTTAATTCAACGAATATTCATTGATTATTATTTCAACTTCTTTTTATTGATAGTAGGCGGTAAAAAATTCTCTCCAGTAACTACATTTTTACCTGTTTGTTCTTCTAATTGTAATCTTGCATTTTTGGCAATTTTGCCACCTTTTTTACTTGCTTTTGCGTTTTCTTGTAAGCCTTTTGCTTCATCAGTTTCCGCGATTTGTCGTGTTGATAGTTCAGCCAAAGCAGTAAAAATTAATTCTGCTTCACTCATGTGGTCACGCAGGTTTTGAGACTTCAAACCTTTTAAATCTTTATGAGTTTTTACTGTTAAACCTGTCCATTCTTCATGAATAATATTGGTGAGCAATGCAAATTCATCAGCTTTTTCAACACCACTTTCTTTCCAATAATCTGTTAATTTGTTTCGGGTTTCTTGGCCAGTCATTCTTTGCTGAATCCATTTTTCCGAACGCCCTAACTTTTGCCAATTTTCCCTTGCCCTATCTATACTCTGACTTGGGTCGGCTATTTCTTTCATGCGTTCATATCCAACCTTAGCCAACCATTGCTTAAAAGGTTCCGCCTTTGGTGATGGTATGGATTGAATAAGTCGAAGTAGCATTTCTGTATCAGCTACATCTGTTTCTCTCATTTTCCCATCTTCAGCTTGCATTTTCAACCGTACGATTTTTTCGTACACTTCAGATCCCTCTTTGGTTAGTTTGTTTTTTAAATCACTCCAATATCTTTTTGGAATGCTACTTCCAGTTAATATTTCAATTACATCAATCACAGAAAAATACCATGTTTCTTTTTCAGCATCCCAATGGCTTCTCACTTTTTTACTTTCAAATAATTTTATGTTACTCATGATTATGTTTGATTGTTTTTCAATATGCTATTTTATTTGATAACATTTCTATCGAGGGACAATTTGTCTCTAGGTAAAAATTATATTCAAACATACTTTTTATTTCCCATTTATGAGTTGGAAATAAGTAGTCTGTTAATAAATTTTCTTTACTTCAAAACCCCCAATAATCCCAATAATCCACCTGTATGAACACAAAGAATTTTGGAGTTTGGTTCAAAATAATCTTGCTGTGCTAAAGTAAAAACTGCCTTCATCATTTTGGCAGTATAAACTTGGTCTAGTAAAATGCCTGTTTTACTCGCAAATAATTTGATAAAATCAAATAATTCAGGATTGGATTTAGCATAACCACCTTCATGGAATTGGTGATGAATTTTATAGTAAACTTCCAATCCATTTTCTTTTAAACTGGAATCAATTCCCTCCGCACCTTTTAGCACACAAATGCCTTCTGCTTTTGTTGGTAATCCATTGTTTTTTATGGCTTGCGCAATTCCTTGCAAAGTAGTTGCTGTGCCTACAGCACAAAATATTTTATCGTATGTTTCGGTTAATTCTGTTACAATTTCTTCGCAACCTTTTGCGCCAAATGGTCCCGCTCCACCTTCATCAATAAAGTAAGCTTTTTCATCATTTGAAAAGTGTTTTTCAAACAGTTCTAATTTGTTTTTATAAGCTGTTCTATCTACAAAAATTAATTCCATTCCCCATAATTTATTCAAGGCCAACATTTGATTTGAAACTGTTTCGCCTCTTACAAAAGCGGTGGCTTTAAAACCAAAAGTTGCGGCAGCACAAGCCAATGCATTTAAATGATTGCTATAAGCACCACCAAAACTTACCAAATGTGTTTTGTTTTTTTGAACTGCATCTTGCAAAGTGTATTTTAGTTTGCGCCATTTGTTTCCACTAATAAAAGGATGTATGAAGTCATCGCGTTTTAAAAATACTTGAATTTTTTTCTGTTCAAATAAATCAAAATGCAGTTGTTCAACAGGAGAATTTATTTTAATCATTTTATATGAATGTCGTTTAATTAAGAAGATAACATTTCGACAAGCTCAATGACCACGGTGGTTGAGCTTGTCGAAAAGAATAACAAATAAAACAAAAAATACTTTAGTAAACGACATTGCATTTTATATTATTTTTTTCTGCGTTTATCAGCGAAATCTGCGGGCAATAAACGATTGGTTTGCCCATAATACAAATGCCATTAACAACATTGGGAAAATATGGATTCTATAACGCGAAACCCCCAATACACCAGTAGTTAACAAGAAGTAAAATACAAATACTGCAATCAATATTTTAAGTATAATGGAATAATTTGTTTTGAGTAAAAAAAGTATAAATACAATAACAACAATGACATTCCAAATAGCTAAAAATGCCAATGCAATTAATCCTAAAAAGTTTAATCCAAACAAAAATTTTAGCATGGCTTTTATTCCAAATTGATGTAAAGTTTGATACATGCCAAGCGCATTGTCGTCATTGGCATTGAATAATTTATACAAATCGTAACGACCAGGATCAAACAAAAAAGTGATACATCCTTTGGTATAAACTTTTAAAAATGCCAGCTTATGATTTAAAATAAATGTATTGCATGAGCTATCTAAATATTCAAATCTTTTGGCAACGGAAACTTGCGCATCTGCACCATTAACCATTGCTGTACAAAGACTGTCGGCATAATCTGCTCCATATGCATTGGAAGCGGAATATTTAACCAAACACCTAACAGCTACAAACGATTTCATGCTGGTAAATTGAAAATATCCTGTTTCTTTTTTTACTGCAAAGCCAAAACTTAAATAAGCAATTAAAGGTAATATTAACGCATAAGCGATGTAAATTTTATTGTAATTTTTTACAAATAATAAGACCAAACAAACCAATAAACCAATTAAAATACTTACGGGTTTAGTGAGTAACGAAAGCGCAATGATGAATCCAATGAACAAAGCTTTTTTTAAATTTGGTGATTGATAAAAGCGATAAGTTTGGTAAAACAAGGCAAAAGTGAATACTTCAAAAATTGTATCACTCATAATGGTATTGGCATACACAAAATGTGCGGGATAAAACACCAAATAAATTGGAATAATTATATTTAGTATTTTAGCTTTTACTTCTAATTGAACGAGCCAATGAATAACGTAAAACAACATGATAATTGCCAATATATTTTGTATAAATAAAACAGTGTAATTTGAATTGATAAAAAACTTGCAAAGGATTATAAAACCTGCATACAAAGGCGGACGAAAAGCAAAATAATCAGGCAATAAATTTATGGTGTAATCACCTGCATAAACGCTATGAAATTGCATCAAATTATTGGCTTGAAATAAATATCCTGGTGAATCAATGGTGAAAAATCCACCAAAGAAAATTGCTATTAAAAAGTAAACTAAATGAATAGCAACAATAAATATGCTTAAATTTTTATATTGTTGTAGTGTTTTTATCACTTTGCGAAATTATTGTTTTACAGGTTATAATTGATAGTAAAAATTAAATGGAGAAATTTTTTAACAAATATATTTTATTTCTGATTGCTGCTTTGCAATTGGTGTTGTTTTTCATTGTAAAAAATGATCCTTTTCATGGTGATGCTGTTACATCTTCAGCTAGAGCAGCTTTGAATATTTACGAAAACAACTTAAAAACTATATGGTATCCCGCTAATTTTGACCCTGGTCATCCAACATTGTTTCCCTATTTATTGGCTTGTATTTGGTTTGTTTTAGGAAAATCACTTTGGGTAAGTCACGCAGTAATTTTGATAATTTGTTTCTTTATTTTAGTAGTTACTCGCAAAATTGCATTGATTTATACCCATGAAACCAAGGCAAATATTGCTACTTTATTAGCTGGAATGTATTCCATTTTTGTTGCGCAACAAGCATTGTTATTAAACACACCCATGTTTTATTTGTTGGTGTTATTGTGCTTTTATTATTTAATAAAAAGTAACGTGAAAGCATTTGTATTGTGCAGTATACTCATGGAATTAACACATTTACAAGCTAACTTTTTCCTTTTGGCTTTTGGCATCATTTATTGTTACCAAGCATATCAAAATAAAAATACTTTTTCAATTTTTATTACCAATGGATTACTTCTTTTTTTACCAGCAATTTTCACATTAACAATTTGGTTATTTGTTCATCAAAATCATTTTGGTTGGGCTTTTTTATCACCTAATTACACCGAACACAATAACATAAAAGGTGCTAGTCAATTTATTCAAAGTATATTTTTAATTATTTGGCGTTTAGTTGATAACGGAATGTTAACGGTTTATATTTTGCTTGCTTATTTTGCTTTTAAGCAAAAACTGAACAAGGAATTATTGATATACAGTTTCATCATTTTAGTGGTAAACAGCATTTGTATGGCAGTATTTTTATACAATACCATTGGCCACCGTTATTTTATGATTAGCCAGTTTATGCTTATTATTTTATTGCTCCAGGCATGTAATCAGAAAAATATAAAATGGGTAATTGGATTGGTGTTTACAAGTTTGCTGTTTGGCAATTATTTGTATTATCCAGGTAAAGTAATTGCTGATACAAATCTTCAATACCGCAACTTTTTTAAGATAGAACAACAAGTAAAAACCGATTTTGATAGTTTATCATTTTATTCCTACGCACCCATCAGTTCTAGTGCAGCTATTCGGTATTTAAATATTGAAAAAGGTTTGAAAATATCTTCCTTAAATGACTTGAATTTAGACACCATTCCAGCTTTGTTACAATCGAATGTGAATGCTGAATTTACTAAACCTCAGCGCGATTATTTAGCTAATAATTGGTATGGAAACAGCTATGAAAATGGAGCAGTTTATGTGAACGTTTTTTTGAATCCAAAGTTTTATAATAAACCAACTTGGTTTAAGTTACGCGAATCCAATTATTTTGAAACCAAACTTCAAGAGTTGAAGTATAAAATTAGGGGAGAATAATTTTTAAAACAATACTACCTTTTTTAAGTTAACAACTACATAAACAAAAAACAGAAAATGAAAAAAATAATCTTTACTTTGTTGTTAGTTAGCTCAACCGCAATTGCACAATCACAAACTACATGTTGCTCAGTTACGGTAAGTAGTCAAAATGCCATATTAGCCATGAATAATCAATTTGCATCTAAACACGATGTGCCTGAACCTTTTAAATTGGAAGCACCAAAAGGTGAAAACTTTTCATTTGCCACCAAAGAAGGTTTAAATGGATTGGCCTATTTTATTAAATCGCTAAAGCCAACCAATAAAGTACTTTTTGTGTTTCACGAATGGTGGGGATTAAACGATTATATTAAACAAGAAGCAGAGATATTTGCTGCAGAAATGGGTGATGTAGATGTTTATGCCATTGATTTATACGATGGTCAAGTAGCCAGTGATGTTCCAACTGCACAAAAACTAATGTATGGTTTAAAGCAAGAGCGTGCATCCGCAATTGTAAATGGAATCATTGCTATAGTTGGTGCCGATAAATCCATTGCAACCATTGGTTGGTGCATGGGTGGTGCTTGGAGCTTGCAAAGCACTTTATTGGAAGCCAAACAAGCCAAAGCATGTGTAATGTATTACGGAATGCCCGAAAAAAGTGTGGAACGCTTAAAAACTTTAAATTGTGAGGTGTTAGGTATTTTTGCAAAACAAGATCAATTTATCAATGCTGAATTGGTAAAAACTTTTGAAGCAAATATAAAAACTGCCAATAAAAAATTAACTGTTTATAATTACGAAGCCGACCATGCATTTGCTAATCCAAGTAATCCAAAACATAACAAAGAATTTGCTGCCGATGCACATGCAAAAGCTTTGAAGTTTTTAATAGAAAAATTGAAATAATAATTTAATAAAAATATTGATTGATAAACCGAAGTAGCAATGCTTCGGTTTTTTTGTTTCTATTAAATGAGTATTTCAAAAACAGTTATAAATTAAACTCCATTTTATACTGATTTGTCAATACCTTTGCAAACTTATTATTTATAAATTTGAAAAGATTAATTTTAGCAATGATTGCCATTGTTCCCTCTTATTTATTTGCTCAATCACTTACTTGCAGCGTTTCTTCATTGCCAAGTTTTGGTAATTGTGTTATTAATTTGGCAACGGCTGCACAAAAAATTACCATTAGTGGAAGCGGTTTAACCAACGAGGTAATAATTACACCAATTGCTTCTTTTGAAATAGCTACTAATTGTGTAAGTCAATATACAAGCAATCCAATTTTATTAAATATTGACAGTGGAATATTAACAAATACTACAGTTTTTGTAAGATTATCTCCATCAGTAATTGGAAATTTAAACGGAACTATAAATATAAAAAGCATTGGGGCAAATGAAATAAACATAGCTGTAAGTGGAATTTCAACTAATTGGACTATCCCAACTGTAAATGGTAATTATTATAGTTCAACAACTGATTTGAGTGGAGCTGAACTTAAAACAGCTTTGTTTAATAAAATTTCAGCACATTCAGTTACTTCTTACAGTGGTTTATGGTCAGTTTATTCAACGCTCGATCCATTTTATAATGGCAAAGTTTGGGATATATATTCTACTAATATTTGTGGATTAACACCTTACGATTTTACATTTGGATCCAATCAGTGTGGTAATTATTCAAAAGAAAGTGATTGTTATAACCGCGAACATAGTTTTCCTCAAAGTTGGTTTGGAAGTGCATCGCCAATGGTGAGCGATATGTTTCACATTTATCCAACTGATGGAAAAGTAAATGGGGAAAGAAATAATTATCCTTATGGCGAAGTTTCAAGTGCTACTTTTACTTCTTTGCAAGGGGGGAAATTAGGCGCAAATACTTTTCCAGGTTATTCAGGAATTGTTTTTGAACCTATTGATGAATACAAAGGCGACTTAGCAAGAACTTATTTTTATATGGCTACTCGCTACGAAAATTTAATTGCCGGCTGGCAAAATAATGGCAATGCAAATGATATTTTAGCGGGTAATTCTTTCCCCGTTTACGACCAATGGGTGATAGACTTAATGGTAAAATGGCATAATCAAGATCCAATTAGTTTAAAGGAAATAAATAGAAACAATGCTATTTATAGTTACCAGCAAAACCGAAATCCTTATATTGATAGCCCGCAATTTGTGCAAAGAATTTGGGGCGGAAATTGTCCAAATAAACCAATAATTGTTTCTAATAATGTGAAGGTTGAATTGATTAGCAATTCGCCAATAACATTTAATTTAAAATGGCAAAGTGGTAACGGAAATAGGCGAATAGTTTTGGTAAAAGCCAATGCTCCTGTTGACGAAATTCCAGTTGATAGTTTTGAATATATTGCTAATTCAGTTTTAGGAGTTGGCGATCAAATTGGAGTAGAAAATTTTGTTGTTTATAATGGCATGGGAAGTACTTTAAACATTACAAATTGCAACGCAGCTACAATATATTATTTTGCTGTTTTTGAATTCAATGGTTATCAAAAAACGGCACAATATTTTGCCACTCCAACTGTAGGAAGTTTTAGCACAAATCAAGTTAATTTAGTTTCATTTGCTGCTCAATTAATTGATTCAAAAACAAGTATGGTAACATGGAAAACCGAAAATGAAAGAAACAACGATAAATTTGAAATTGAACGTTCAATGAATGATACCAATAATTGGGAAAATAGGGGTTCAGTAAAAAGTATTGGAAACAGTGTGTTGCCAACAAATTATTCGTTTACCGATAGTTTGCCTTTTGTAAGTAATGTAAAAGTAAAATTTTATTATCGATTGAAACAAATTGGACTTGATACTACTTATAATTATAGTAATGTTGATAGTATTTCTATTGATAACACTGGAATTGGAAACATTCAAGAAATGACGGCAGAATGGCAAGTTTCTCCAAATCCATTTATTAATCAAATACGAATTTATATTGTATCGCAACAAGTAAACTTATGCAATTTTACTATTAAAAACATTTTAGGAAATGAAGTATTTAATTTATCAAAAAACATTAATCAAGGTAAGCAGGTTATTACTATTAACGAGCTTGATTTATTGCCAAATGGCATTTACATCATGCAGTTACAATGCGGAAATCAAACAATCAGACAACGCATTATTAAACAACAATAATCAGATGAATGACGATTCAACAAAAGTAAATAAAACCGATTCAGAGTGGAAAGCCCAATTAACTCCTGAACAATATGATGTATTGCGAAAAAAAGGAACTGAACGTCCTTTTACAAGTAAGTGGGAAGAACATTATGATGGTGGTACTTATTCTTGTGTTGCCTGTGGCAATGAACTTTTTAAAAGTGATAGCAAGTTTGATGCTGGTTGTGGATGGCCTAGTTTTTATGAAGCATTAGACAGCACCAAAATTATTACTTCCATAGACAAAGCACATGGAATGCAACGTGTAGAAATTATGTGTGCTAAATGCGGTGGACATTTAGGTCATGTTTTTGATGATGGTCCAAAACCAACTGGTTTGCGCTACTGTGTGAACGGTGTTGCGTTGGATTTTTTAAAGAAAAAATAACAAGGAAAATCTTATAAAATAGCTTCTATAAAAAAAGCTTTTTTGTTTAATTCAAATTGGTCTTTTGCTTTTTTACCCAACATTAATTGTGCTAAAGGTGCTTTTGGAGAAAGAACTGTAACGCTTCTTTCGTTCAAATTGATAACGCCCAATCCAACTGCTATATAAAATATTTTATCATTTGCCATCACAATGCTTCCTTGAACAATTGTTTTTGTAGTAATTATATTTTCTAATTTTAGTAAAAATCCAAGCTCTTGCTTGTTTTCAAATACTTGTTTAGCGCTCATGTCTCTGGCTAATTGACTCATGGCCCTGCCAGTTTCATACTTATCGCCCATGCTGCTTTTTTCTTCCGAATTGGCTGCTTCTTGCGCATCTAACATGGCTTTTTCGCCATCGGCAATTCGTTGTAAAAGCATGTTTTTACAATGATCAAAAAGTTCTTTTTTGTTAATCAATTTATTGTTGTTTGTTATGATTTTTGCATGAATACTATCCAAAAATAGTTATTATAAAAGATTCAATTTTTTGGAAATGTTTTATAAAATTAAACAAAAAGAGAAGCAATTTTCATTACTTCTCTTTTTGAAAATATTGTGTTAAAAGTATTATTTTAAAACATAATTACTTGCATGAACCAAGTTATTATCAACATATAATTCAATGGTATAAGTACCACTTTCTAAGTTTCTTTCTTCACCTTCATAAGCCAAACAAATATTCTGTTTGTCGTTTTGATAATCAATTTTTATGTTAGAAGTACATTCTAATGTTTCTCCATTTACAGTTACTGAACCTTTGTTAATTCCAGCTAAAGGTTTTCCACTTGGCGTAATTATTCTTAGGTAAACTATTTTGTCACCTTTAGGTGCAACTTTATTATCCATAATAGTTAAGCAAGCTTCAATTCTATTGGTTCTTTTAGCCAATGTACTTTCCACTAGTTTACCACTATTTTTCTTTTTAAATGAAGCTACTTTAACATATTCTGCTTTTAAAATACTTGCTGTCTCAACAGTTTTTTGTAAATTGTTTTTGTCTTCATTTAAGCCAGTTACAGCATTTGTTAACTCTTGATTTTGTGCTTTTAAAGTACCGTTTTCAATCATTAAAGCATCTATTTTTTCTAAATATTCATCACGTAATGCTTTAAGTTTTGATAATTCATCTTTTAATTTACTGCTTAATTTAGAAGCATCTTTTTCGTTTTTAAGTAAGTTTCTTATTCTTTGTTCTTGGTTGTAAATTTTTCCATTTGCATCAGTTAATAAACTATCTAAATTCCCTGCAATTCCTCTGTACTTGTCAAGTTCCATGGTAGTTGAAACCAATTCGCGTTCTACTTCTATCCTTACATTTGTTAAACTATCTATTTCATTTCCATGATTAATAATAGTAGTTGTATGGTTTTTATATTGGTAAACATTAAAACCAATAGAGCCTAATAACAATAATAGCAATAAAATGAGTCCATTACGGTTGTTACTTTTTTCTTCTTCTTGCTTGTCCATTTTGTGTATTTTTTAAGTTTAAATCAGTTGCAATTTAATATAAATTGTAAATTTGTTGCAGGAAATATTTTACATAATTACTTCTTTTTTTCTTTTAAATTTTGAATACAATTACTAAGGTTATATTATTGCTGTGAAGAATTATGCTGAATAACAAAAAAATAGTAGTGGTAATGCCTGCATATAATGCAGAACTTACATTAGAAAAAACGTATAATGAAATTCCTTTTGACATTGTAGATGAGGTGATTTTGGTTGATGATACAAGCAAAGATCAAACAAGTATTTTAGCCCATAAAATTGGAATTCAGCATGTAATTAGACATGAAAAAAACAGGGGTTATGGTGGAAATCAAAAAACTTGTTACGATAAAGCTAAACAGATTGGTGCTGATATTGTAATCATGTTGCATCCTGATTACCAATACACACCTACCTTAATTCATAGCATTGCATCTATGATTGCATACAATGTTTATCCTGCAGTTTTTGCATCTCGTATTTTGGGAAAAGGTGCTTTAAAAGGTGGAATGCCCTTGTACAAATATTTTTTTAACCGTTGTCTTACTTTGTTTCAAAATATTTTGATGAGTCAAAAGCTTTCGGAATACCATACAGGTTATAGAGCTTACGACATGAAAATTTTACATGCTGTTGATTATAATTTGTGTAGCGATGATTTTGTTTTCGATAATCAAATGTGCGCGCAAGTGTTTTATGCAGGATTTGAAATTGGTGAAATTACTTGTCCTACCAAATATTTTGATGAAGCATCGTCTATTAATTTTAGCAGAAGTGTAAAATATGGTTTAGGTGTAGTGGGAACATCAATTCAATACCGTTTTCAAAAATGGGGATTCATAAACTTGGCAATGTTTAAAAAAGTGAACTAATTTGTATAAAAATGTGTTTTGGTTTTATAAATTGAATACACTTTTAGAACAAACAGTTTACTAGCAATTTTATCTTTTTTTTTAAAACACATAATTACAAAGCTTTAAGAAAAAATATTATTGATAAAAAACCTTTGGCACAGTGATTGCTAACAGTTGATCAATAATACTTTTTTCTAATTCATATAAGTAAAAACCCTTGATTATAGCTAATCAAGGGTTTTTCTGTTTTATAGAATTCGTAGTTTTCTTGAAACGATTTTTTTATTGTTCCACAACTATTTTCTTAGAAATTAGCACTCTGCAAATTTAAACTAACCTTATCAACAGGTATGTTGATAACAGGTGGATTAGTTGCTTCAATGAAAGAGTTTATTTGGTAAAGAATAAAAGTCAAAATAAATACTTTTAAAACACAATAAAACGAGTTTCAAAACATACAACGACTTTATTTTCAAAACTATAAAAACTGATCAAAATTTAAAATGGCCAAAATAATAGCAATAGCAAATCAAAAAGGTGGAGTTGGTAAAACTACTACTGCCATAAATTTATCGGCAAGTTTAGCTGCACTAGAGTTTAAAACATTATTGGTAGATGCAGATCCTCAGGCTAATTCAGCTTCAGGAACTGGTTTTGATCCAAGAGATGTAGTTACTGGACTTTATGAAGTGATGGTAAATGAAACACCAGCAACTGAAGCCATTGTTCATACTGAACTTCAATACATGGATTTACTTCCTTCAAATATTGACTTGGTAGGTGCTGAAATAGAATTGGTGAATTTACCTAACAGAGAAAAACTTTTAAAATTTGCATTGGATTCAATAAGGAAAGATTATGATTTTATCATCATTGATTGTTCACCAAGTTTAGGTTTAATTACTACCAATGCTTTAGTAGCAAGCGATAGTGTAATTGTTCCAGTTCAATGTGAGTATTTTGCTTTAGAAGGATTAGGGAAATTATTAAATACCATTAAAATTGTTCAACAAAGCTTGAATACTAACTTGCAAATAGAAGGTATTTTATTAACAATGTACGACATGCGTTTGCGTTTAAGCAACCAAGTAGTAGAAGAAGTGAAAATGCATTTTCAGCAACTGGTTTTTGAAACCATTATTCAACGTAATACCAAATTAAGCGAAGCACCAAGTTTTGGAAAACCCGTTTTATTGCACGATGCAGAAAGTAGGGGAGCCATTAATTACATGAATTTGGCCAAAGAAGTTTTGGTAAAAAATGGTTTAATTGATGGCCAGAATAATGTGAGTAACGATAATACCTCGCACAACTAAATAAGTAAATAAAATAGCAGAAGAAAGAATTATAAAATGAGTAACCCACGCAGAAACGCATTAGGAAGAGGATTAAGTGCATTGCTTGAAAATGCAGCAACTGATTTTAATACCACAGAATCAAAACCGGTAAATTCTATCAATGAAATTCTGATTTCTCAGGTTGAGGCAAATCCTTTTCAACCAAGAACAGATTTTAAAGCAGAAGAGTTAAATGAACTTGCTGAAAGCATCAAAGTTCATGGCGTTATTCAACCCATTACTGTAAGAAAAGTTGGTGTTGATAGGTACCAATTAATTAGTGGAGAACGCAGAACGCGTGCTTCAAGAATAGCTGGATTAGAAAAAATTCCTGCATATGTTCGTCTTGCCGATGACCAAGGAATGTTGGAAATGGCGTTGATAGAAAATATTCAGCGCGAAAACTTAAATGCCATGGAAGTTGCTTTAAGTTACAAACGTTTGTTAGATGAGTGTAAATTAAATCAAGAAGAGTTAGGTAGTAGAGTTGGCAAAAATCGCAGTACTGTAAATAATTACATGCGTTTGTTAAAATTACCCGATAATATTCAAGCATCGTTACGCGATGATAAAATATCGATGGGTCATGCACGTGCAATTATTAATATTGACAATGCTGACGAGCAACAATTTTTGTTCAATGAAATGATTTTAAAAGATCTTTCAGTTCGCCAAGTGGAAGCATTGGTAAGAGAAGCAACAGAAAGAGCTAAACTAGATCAAAGTAACATAGAAGACGAAAAACCAAAAACCAAAAAAGCATCAAAACCTGCTTTAAATGAAATAGTTGTAGAATTTCAAAAATTGTTAACAGAAAAATTTGGTAACAAAATAAAAATTTCTAACGATGATAAAGGCAAAGGAAATATTACCATTCCTTTTAAATCGGAAGCAGATTTAAACCGAATATTAGACATGCTTTCGTAGTTTGAAAACTATAGAAATAAGGAAAGGCTAACTGAAAAGTTGGCCTTTTTAAGTTTTATCACTTGGAGCGAAGTCGAAATGTTTTAAAAATGTGATCATTGAGTTCTCGACTTCGCTCGAACTGACGAACTTTTTGAAGCTTTTGAGTTAGCCTCCTTTTTATTCCAATCAATATTTTTAACTCCAATTTTTATTGCTTGCTTTGCAAGTAATATTTTACTTTAATAATGTCGAAAAAAACCATTGCATTAAGAACTGTTACTATTACTCGCTACATTACGCCATTACGCGAAGGTGGCTCATTGCCCGCATTGGCCGAAGGTGACGATGATTTTAAATATGTACTAAAATTTAAAGGTTCTGGACATGGAACAAAAGTATTAATTGCTGAATTAATTGGTGGTGAAATAGCTAGAGCACTTGGTTTGAAAGTTCCTGAATTGGTTTTTGCTAATTTGCATGAAGCATTTGGACAAACGGAAGCTGATGAAGAAATTCAGGATTTATTACAAGCTAGCAAAGGTTTAAACTTGGCCTTGCATTTTCTTACGGGTTCTATCACTTTTGACCCCGTGGTTAGGGTAATTGATGCTGAATTAGCATCTAAAATTGTATGGCTCGATGCATTTATTACCAATATGGATCGTACATTTAGAAACACCAACTTGCTTATTTGGAATAAAGAATTGTGGTTAATTGACCATGGTGCATGTTTATATTTTCATCATTCGGGAACCGATTGGGAAACAAGTGCTAAGAGTACATTTGCATTAGTGAAAAGTCATGTATTATTGCCGCAGGCAAAACTACTAAATGAAGTTAATGTAAATATCAAAAAAGTTTTAACGGAAGAAAAAATTAACGAAATAGTAAACCTAATTCCAGATGAATGGTTAATTTGGGACGACACTAATAAAACTCCAGAGGAACTTAAAAATATGTATTTACAGTTTTTAGTTACTCGCTTAAATAATTCGGAAATTTTTGTAAACGAAGCCAAATATGCAAGAGAAACACTTATATGAATATTCGGTAATTCGCATATTACCCGTAATTGAACGCGAAGAATTTGTGAATGTTGGCATTATTTTGTTTTGTAAAAAAGCAAATTTTATAAAAGTGCATTATTTTATCAATGAAACTAAGTTAAATGTATTTGCAAAAGAACTAGACTTAGAACAAGTAAAACTAAATTTACAATCGTTGGAAAAAATTGCAAAAGGAGATAAAGATGCTGGCCAAATTGCTATTTTAGACGTTCCATCAAGGTTTAGGTGGTTAAGTGCTGTGCGAAGTTCAGCTATTCAACTATCAAGGCCGCATCCTGGAATGTGTGTTAATTTGGAAGAAACTGCTAAGCGTTTATTTGAAGAGTTGGTACTCTAAATTTTTAAACTTTCATTTCTTTGGTTTTTCTTCCTACCAAATAAACTCCCAAAATTGTCAATAACATGGCAATAATTACTTTGGTATTAATTACTTCGTTTAGGAATAAATAACCTAAAAATACGGCTACAATTGTATTGAAATAGGCATAAGTAGAAACCAATGCTGCTGGCAAAGCTTTTAAAATATACATGAAGCAACCATACGCCAATAACGAACCAAATATAACCAAATAAATTAATGCCAAAATAGCATCTGTACTTGGATTAAACTTCGCCCAATCACCCATAAAAGTTGAAATTATTAGTAGGATTATTCCACCTGGAATCATTTGTAAACCTGCATTATACAAAACAGGTAAATTGCTTTTGTGAGATTTTGAAAACACTGTTCCCAATGCCCAACAAATATTGGAAACAATAATGGCAATTAATCCTAAAATATAGTTTTTATCGGAAAGTAAATTTATCTTATCGTAAAAAATAAGGTATTGCGCTAGCAAACAAATAATAAAACCAACCCACATAGTTTTGGTTACTTTTTCGTTGCTTCCCATAATTAAATTAATAAATACAATCCATAATGGAGTTAAGGCGCAAATTAGAGCAGCCAATCCACTGTCAACATATTGCATTCCCCAACTAATAATTCCATTTCCACCCACTAACATCAAAGCACCATTGATGCTAAATTGCTTAAACTGTTTAAGACTTGGAATTGGCAGTTTTTTGAAAAATATAAAGTATCCACAAATTAATATTCCAGCTATGGTATGCCTAAAAGCTGCCAATAAAAAAGGCGGAAACAAATGAATTCCATCGCTATTTATTCCGATGCGAATGGCCAAAAAAGTAGTTCCCCAAAAAATGGCTACTGCTACAAATGCTAAGTATGCCTTTAAATTTGGATTTTTTAACACTAAAATTGATAATAAGGACTAATCATGGCGTAAACAATAACTCCTGTTACTGTAACATATAGCCAAATAGGATAAGTGAATCGCACTATTTTTTTATGTTTTTCTACGTTCATTTGTAAACCATAGTAAAATGATAAAAGTACTAAAGGTAATACGCATGCAGCTAAAACAATATGGCTAATTAATATGGTTAAATAAATACTCCTCATTGAATTTTCGGCAGGAAAAGTTGTCTCATTTGCCATCCAATGATACATAATATAGCTAATCAAAAACAATGATGATAAGGCAAATGCAGTTAAATTAATTGCTTTATGCACTGCAATATTTTTTTGTTTAATAAAATACAATGACAATAATAATAGAATAGTACAAGTTCCATTAATGAAAGCATTTAATTTTGGTAAATACATTACCCAACTTGGCATTATTTCGGGCCTAGGAAGTATTTTTCTATTTAAAATAACAACTGCTACAAAAACTACAATTGATACAATTGATACAATTTTAAAAACTAACTTGTCTTGTTTATCTTGGTTCGTGGTATTCATATAAAAGCACTTTTAATTCATCATCTAATCTTTTCATATCATTCAAATCAAGGCCATTATAAACACCCCTGATATGACGAGATTTATCTAATAATAATACTTGTTGACTGTGGTCAATTGTTTTGTCTTCAATGGAAACAGGAAGTAAAAATCCTTGACCAATTTTAAACAAATTTTCTTTATCCGTTCTACAAAAATGCCAAATCTTTTTATCAGCATTCATTTTCTTTGCATAATCAGCAAGAACTTGTGTTGAATCGTTGTCGGGATCAACAGTAAATGAAATCAATTTTACTTCACTCCATTCTTTTGCTTTTTCGTAAAATACCGAAATATTTCCATTCATTTTAGGACAAACATCTTTGCAACTAGCAAAGAAAAAGTTCGCAATAACAATGTTATTAGTAAGCATTTTAGAATTCAGTTCTTTTCCACTTTGGTCAGTTACTGAAAATTCTGGTACTTGGTAAAAAATAGTGTCTTTTATATCGACTCCATTAGGTTCTATTCGCTCTCCCAAATGAGGCAAATGCTTGTAGTTTTGTTTACTGGCTCTCAGTAAAAAAAAGAAAGCAACTGGAAAAACTAATAATCCAGTTGCTACCCAAAATGATTTTCTTTTCATTATTTATAATAACTAAAAAACTTGAATAAAGTTTTTTAAAATAGACGTGAGTCAAATGTATAATCTGCTTCAGTTAATGCTAACCAAATTAAGAAGCAAATAAATAACATTGGTAATATAATCATTGAAGCTAAAAACTTGCGTTCAAACTTCATATGCATAAATACCGAAACAATATAAAATGCTTTTACTAAACCTAAAAATATAAATCCAACATATAAAATACCTGCAGCAATTCCAATAACAGGTGGTATCGATTTGAAAATTAATCCAACTAAAGCAATTAATACTAACCAGAGTAAGTTAAATATTATAAAATGAAAACTGCTCAATC
>CAIUQQ010000181.1 GCA_903901345.1 uncultured Bacteroidota bacterium
AAATATAATTTTAAGTGTTTGTACCTTGTTTTTGTTTTTTCAAATTCACGCGCAAATACTTCCGTTAATTCCTTTTCCTAACAGCATTCAAAAGGCAGAAGGCACATTTTCTATCAATGAAAACACCATTATTTTTGCAGATAAAAACTCGAATGAAGCCAATTATTTACAACAGTATTTATTGGATAATTATGGACTAAAACTTAATATTGTTTATAAAACTAAAATTGGGAAAAATTATATTCATTTATGGCCTTCCATTTCCAAAGATTCAACTCAATCAAATAAAGAAGCTTACCAATTAAAAATAAACGAAAATAAAATTACCATTTCAGCAAGTGATAATGCTGGAATTTTTTATGGTATTCAAACATTGATTCAGTTATTACCCATTGAAAAAACTAATGTTTTAAATATTCCTTGTTTGCAAATAAACGATGGGCCACGTTACCAATGGCGCGGTATGCACTTAGATTGTAGCCGACATTTTTTTACTAAAAATGAAGTAAAAAAGTACATTGATTATTTGGCCATGTATAAACTTAATGTTTTTCATTGGCATTTGGTAGATGATCAAGGTTGGCGAATTGAAATAAAAAAATATCCTTTTTTAACTAAAATTGGTAGCAAGCGCAAAGCCACTTTAATTGGAAAACCAACCTTTGATTCATTGGGAAATCCTTCGGCAAACGATAAATACGATAGCACTTTGTATGAAGGTTTTTATACGCAAAACGACATCAAAGAAATTGTTGCCTATGCAACTAACAGACATATAACTATACTTCCTGAAATAGAAATGCCCGGACATTCTTTGGCGGCTTTGGCCGCGTATCCGCAATATGCGTGTAATGCTGGTCCGTTTGAAACTTTCAGCCGTTGGGGCGTTTCCGATGATGTGTATTGTGCGGGAAATGACGAAACTTTTGTGTTTTTAGAAAATATTTTAAAGGAAGTAATGGCATTATTTCCGAGTAAATACATTCATATTGGGGGTGATGAATGTGTAAAAACTAAATGGAAATCATGCGCAAAATGCCAGAAGCGAAAAGCAGATGAACATTTGCAAAATGAAGAAGAATTACAAAGTTATTTTATTACCAGGATTGAAAAATATGTGAATGCAAATGGCCGTCAAATTATTGGTTGGGACGAAATTTTAGAAGGTGGATTAGCACCCAACGCAGCATTGATGAGTTGGCGAGGAATCAATGGTGGAATTGCTGCAGCAAAACAAAATCATTTTGTGGTTATGAGTCCAGGAAGACCTTGTTATTTTGACCATTATCAAAGCAAAGATAAAGGTGCTGAACCCATGGCAATTGGTGGATTTAATCCATTAGATTCCGTTTATAATTACAACCCAACTCCAGATTCTTTAAATGAAAATGAACAAAAATTTATCATGGGTGCACAGGCCAATGTTTGGACAGAATACATTACCAATTTTTCACAAGTAGAATACATGGCTTTGCCCAGAATGAGCGCTTTGTCGGAGGTTTTATGGACCAATATGGAGTACAAAAATTTTCCAGATTTTCAAGAAAGATTATATATTCATAAGGGAATTTTAGATAGAATGAAAGTTAATTACGCCAAACATTTTTTACCTATTAAATAATGACAGACAGAAGAAAATTTTTAAAAACATCGGCATTGGCTTCGGCAGCATTATTGGTAAATAGTAGTGTAAATGCTGAAATTAAACCCAATGTAAAAGTGAACAAACCCATTGTTTTATCAACTTGGAAATTTGGACTAAAATGCAACGAAACTGCATGGGAAATATTAAAAAACAATGGTAAAGCATTAGATGCGGTGGAAGCTGGAGTAATGGTTTGCGAAGCGGATCCAAATGAGCGAAGTGTGGGTTATGGTGGCCGACCAGATAGGGATGGAAGAGTTACGTTAGATGCTTGCATCATGGACGAAATGTCGAATATTGGTTCAGTAGCTTGTTTGGAATTTATAAAGCATCCTATTTCGGTGGCAAGAGCAGTAATGGAAAAGTCGCCACACGTCATGTTTGTGGGTGATGGTGCTTTGCAATTTGCACTTTCGCAAGGTTTTAAAAAAGAAAATTTATTGGTAGAAGCTTCCGAAAAAGAATGGAAAGAATGGTTAAAAACTTCCCAATACAAACCCATAGTAAACATTGAAAATCATGATACCATTGGCATGATTGCCTTAGACGAACAAGGCAATCTTTCTGGTGCATGTACTACCAGCGGAATGGCTTTTAAAATGCATGGCCGAGTGGGCGATTCACCCATTATTGGTGCAGGTTTGTACGTAGATAATGAAATTGGCGCAGCCACTGCAACAGGTCATGGTGAAGAAGTAATTAGAATTGCTGGTTGTCATTTAGTGGTTGAGTTAATGCGTCAAGGGAAATCGCCACAAAATGCGTGTGAGGAAGCAGTAGCAAGAGTGGTAAAATTAATGAAATTAAGGAAGAAAGAATTAAAAGATATTCAAGTAGGTTTTATTGCGTTAAACAAAAATGGGGAACATGGTTCGTATTGCGTGCAAAGTGGCTTTAATTATGCCGTTAACGACAATTCAGGAAATGTATTATTGGATGCTCCTTATCATTTTAAAGTGGAATAAAATGTCTGTAATAAAACTCCAATTTCTTCGTTATGCTCGCTATAAAAATGGTCATTTACAAAAGGTAAACTCCCATTTTTCTATCTTCGCAAGCCTCGAACTTGAACTTTTATTTTCAGACATACATTTCTCAATAAATTATTTAATTAAAAACCATGAAGACACTTCGATAAGTTCAATGAACACGGACATTGAGCTTGTCGAAATGTAGAAACAAATTTCAAAATAAACAAAAAGTTTAATGAAGTAATTTTTACTTTTTATGCAAAAAAACCATTTAGAAATTGCTTGCTTTAAAATAGCATCTGCCATCATTGCGCAGCAAGCCGGAGCCAATAGAATTGAGTTTTGTGCGGACATGAATGTAGGTGGTGTTACCCCAAAATTAGCAGATTTTATTTTATTAAAATCAAAAATCCATATTCCCGTTTTTGTAATGATTCGTCCAAGAGGAGGAAATTTTGTTTATTCAAATGAAGAGTTTGAACAAATGAAAAACGATATTTTAGAGTTTAAAAATGTGGGTGCTGATGGATTTGTTTTTGGAATATTAACAGAAAATAAGGAAGTGGATATTATTCAAAATAAAGAATTAGTTGAATTGGCAAACCCTTTGCCATGCACATTCCACAGGGCTTTTGACGAAATAAATAATCAAATGGATGCCTTAGATAAAATCATTGGATGTGGTTTTAGAACCATATTAACTTCAGGAAATGCAAATAATGCAATGGAAGGTTTATCATTATTGAAAGCCTTGGCTTTAAAAGCAAATGATAAAATTTGCATCATGCCGGGTGGCGGTGTTCGTGCTAATAATATTGAAATGTTGAAAGAAAATATAACTACCAATTGGTTTCATTCATCAGCTGTTTTACAAAATGAAACGGCCAATATGGATGAAGTATTTATGCTTAAATCCAAACTAGGTTGAAGAAATTAATTGTCCTTTTTTTAGCTGTTATCAGCTTGCCAATTTTTGCCCTTTCTCAAATTGCTAAAAGAGATTTGTCGAAGGATAAATGGCTATTTAAAAACACCCAAGAAAATAAATGGTTTTCCGCTAAAATTCCTGGAACTGTTCATACCGATTTATTCCAAAACAAAATTATTCCAAATCCTTTTACAGGCAATAATGAAAAGCTTTTACAGTATATTGATCGTGAAAATTGGGAATATAAAACTGATTTTTATATTACTAAAACTGAATATCAAAATGAACACATTGACATCAATTTTGAGGGCTTAGATACTTATGCAAAAGTGTATATAAACGACTCATTAATTTTAACTGCTAATAACATGTTTCGTATTTGGAATTTAGAGGTAAAAAGATTTTTGAAAATTGGCAATAATCAATTAAAAATTGTTTTTGAATCAGCGGTTAATAGGGGAGAAGCGGAAGCAAAAAAATTACCTTACGAATTGCCTGGAAATGAAAAAGTTTTTACCCGAAAGGCACAGTATCATTACGGTTGGGATTGGGGTCCACGATTTGTAACTTGTGGAATTTATAAAGCTATTCAACTTCATTTTTGGAATAAAGCCAAAATAAATCATGTACAGTTTATCCAAGAAAAACTCACAAAAGAATTAGCACAAATTCAATTGAAGGTGGAAGTAAATTGTAGTCAAAAAGGGATTTATAGTTTTGGAATTTATACTTCAAAACCAAGTCGTGATTTACCTTTATTTAAAGATACTTTTATTGAACTGCAAAAAGGAATAAACACTGTTTTATTAAATGCTAAAATTAAGAATCCTGAACTATGGTGGACACACAATTTGGGCAAACAAAATTTATATGATTATACGATTGTTTTAGAATCAGCTAGCAAAAAAATTGATTTAAAGGATGTAACTTTTGGGCTGCGAACCATTGAATTAATTCAGGAAAAGGACAGTTTAGGAAAATCGTTTTTGTTTAAATTAAATGGCATTCCTGTTTTTATGAAAGGTGCAAATTATATTCCTGAAGATAATTTTTTACCACGCGTTACATATTCAAAAACCAAACAATTAATTACTGATGCCAAAGCATCAAACATGAATATGCTGCGTGTTTGGGGTGGTGGCGCTTATGCGAGTGATTATTTTTATCAATTATGTAATGAAAACGGCATATTGGTTTGGCAAGATTTTATGTTTGCATGCGCCATGTATCCGGGAGATTCCGTTTTTTTGGAAAATGTAAATGCGGAAGTAAAAGACCAAATTATTCGGTTAAGAAATCATCCTAGTTTGGCCATTTGGTGTGGTAACAATGAAATAGATGAAGGATGGAAAAATTGGGGTTGGCAAAAACAGTATAATTATAAATCTTTTGACTCTACAAAAATTTGGAATGATTATGTTTTATTGTTTGAAAACAATATTAAAAATGCCATACAATTATTGGACAAATCAAGGTATTATTGGCCAAGCTCACCATCTATTGGTTGGGGACGCAAAGAAAGTTTAACGCAAGGCGATGCGCATTATTGGGGTGTTTGGTGGGGAATGCAGCCATTTGAAACGTATGAAAAAAAGGTGGGAAGATTCATGAGTGAATATGGTTTTCAAGGTATGCCAAACTTAAGTACTTTTTTTAAAATGGGTGCTTTGCAACAAAAAAACAATGTTTTGAAAATTGATTCCACCATTTTAAAAACACATCAAAAACACCCTACAGGATTCGAAACCATTCAAACTTATATGGAACGCGATTATCATGTTCCAAAGAGCTTTGAGAATTATATTTATATTTCACAATTGCTGCAAGCAGAGGGAATGAAAACTGCCATAGAAGCGCACCGAAGGGCAAAACCATATTGTATGGGAACGTTGTATTGGCAGTTAAACGATTGTTGGCCAGTTACATCTTGGAGTTCTATAGATTATGATGGAAATTGGAAAGCTTTGCATTATCAAGTGAAGAAATCTTATGAAGACTTGTTGGTTTCCTTTGAAGAAAAAAATGAAGCTGTTTTGGTGTTCATTGTATCAGATAAATTAGAAAATATAAAAGGTAATTTAAGGATTAAAGTGTTAGATTTTGATGGTAAAATTGTTTTCACTGAAAATGTGGAAACCATTGTTAAATCAAATACCAGCAGCATTTATTACTATTTTGATAAACGCAAATTGAACGGTGGACTTAACTTGAATAATTTGGTTTTATCGGCAACATTTAACAACGAAAATACCATTATAAATTCTTTGCATTATTTTGTAAAGCCAAAGGATTTATTGCTTCAAAAACCTGCTATTAATTTTAAATATTTAAATAATAATCAAATTGAAATATCAAGTGATAAATTAGCCAAAAATGTATTTTTAAGAACTGATAATAAATCGTATCAATTTGAAGAAAATTATTTCGATTTACTTCCAAATGAAAAAAAAATTATTCAAGT
>CAIUQQ010000182.1 GCA_903901345.1 uncultured Bacteroidota bacterium
AATCATAACTATTCCCGTTGTTGTTCATGTAGTTTATTCAAATCCTACGGAGAACATAAGTGCTGCACAGGTTTTATCAGCGATAGCTATTTTAAATAGAGATTATAGAAGATTAAATGCAGATACTTCAGCTACTCCCTCAGTATTTGCAGTAGTAGCAGCAGATTGTGAAATAGAGTTTTGTCTTGCCACAACGGATCCAAATGGAAATAGTACATCTGGCATTACTAGAACTGCTACTACGCAAACTAGCTTTTCTGGCGGAACTTTTAATGGGATAAGTTGGTCAAATGATGTAGTTAAATATACATCATCTGGTGGCATTAATGCCTGGAATACCTCACGGTATTTAAATATTTGGATTTGTGATATTAATGGATTTAACGGTTATGCTCAATTACCTGGCGGCCCCACTAGTTCTGACGGTGTAGTAATTGATTATACAAGGTTTGGCAATATAGGCACAGCAGCTTGGGCCTCTTTTTTACCCAGAACTGCAACACATGAAATAGGACATTGGTTAAACTTAAGCCATATTTGGGGTAACAACATTTTAGAAACTTCCAATTGCGGTGATGATTCTTGTGATGACACGCCAACGGAGTCCTCGTCAACTTATGGATGCCCAACATTTCCATATAATGCATACAGCACATGTAATTCAGGTGCTAATGGTGAAATGTTTATGAATTATATGGATTATACGGATTGCAGGAATATATTTACTAAAGATCAAAAGGCTCGAATGATAGCGACTATAAATACATCTAGACCAGGCTTTCTTACCAGTGTATGTCAGACGGGAGTTATATATGGTTGTACCGATCCTTTAGCTTGTAACTATTCTTCGCAGGCTAATGTTAGTGTTGATTGTAATTATACCACCTGTGCGGGTTGTATGGACTCAGCTGCATATTCTTACAATTCTTTAGCTACTATAAGTGATACTGCTTTATGTTTGTACTGTAATCTTTCAGCTTCAGTAGTAGTTGTTAACCCGAGTAGTAAAAGCGCATTAGATGGTTCTATTGATTTATCAGTGACTGGTTTTAATTGTATTAAACCTACTAGTTTAGCTTCAAACTTTGGAGTAGCTAACGGCTCTACAGGAGTAATGTTCAATATGATAAACACCTCTGGGAAACCATTAACCATTACAGGGATTTCTCAAGGTAGTTATGGCTCCTACTTTGGTTCAGCTACCAGTTATAATATTTATTATTATCCTGGAACCTATATTCCTCATATAAATAATGCAAATGATTGGATAGCACTTGCATCTAATTCAAGTGGAACAGTTCCATCAGGAGGAACACTAACGCTGCCTGTATATAGTGGTGCAATTCCAATGACAGCAGTAACTATACCAGCTGGGGCAACATACGGTTTTTATTTGGGTCTAAATGGAACATTAACCTATTCAACTGCTACCGGAACAGCTGGAGTTACTCCTTGGGGAAGTGATGCCGCTCTTACAATTACTGTTGGACATAGTAGTTCTTTTCCAAATGTAGTTAATACTCCAAGAGCTCCTCTAATTCAAGTTCATTACGGAACCAATGCTTCCACACTTACTTATTTATGGTCTAATGGTGCAATAACTGAAGATCTTACTGGAGTTGCTGCAGGAACTTATGTTGTAACAGCTACTGATTGTAATGGTTGTAAAACTTCTAAAACAGTTAATTTAGGTGTGGGTTTAGGTTTGAGTGAAGAGCAATTAAACGTTATTTCAATACATCCAAATCCAGCAAAAAGCCAAATCACTGTAAAACTAGCTGCAAAATTAGTAGGTTCGGATTATATCATTCATGATTTATTAGGTAAGATAGTACTTAAAGGCAATTTGAATGCTGAAAATACAATGATTGAATTAGGTAATTTATCGGGTGGTATTTATTTGATAAGTATTGAAAATAATAATTTGAAACAAACATTTAAAGTGATAAAAGAATAAATAAACGTAAAATACTTTCATAGAAATATGAAAATAACCAATTCAATTATTCAAAATTAAAAAAACAAAAACTATGAAAACAAAAAAAATACTATTCGCATCAATCATCGTCTCTTTATTATTCACATTTAAACAAAGTGTAAAAGCACAAACAGGTTATTATTCTCCTTCACTTGTCAACTTTGATGTTGCCATGAAGAATCTTTTAAATAATTATGATATACCCGGAGGACAATTAGCCATTACTTATAAAGGCCGTTTAGTTTACAGCCGAGGATTTGGTTTTGCTGATAAATCGACAAAAACTGCTGTATGTCCTGATAATATTTTTAGAATAGCAAGTTTGTCCAAACAAATTACAGCCATAACTATTATGCATCTTTACGAGCAAGGCAGAGTTGGTTTAAACGATACTGTTTTTGGCCCAAATGGAATACTGAATGATTCAATTTATCAAACTGTATTGGATCCTAGGGTTTATAGTATTACAGTGAAGCACTTACTTTCTCATCAGGGGGGAATGACTAGTTCAAGTTTTTACCTAAAGAGTCAAATGCTTAATTTTACTCCTGGAACAGATGCTTTATATTCTAATGTTGGCTATGTCTTTCTTGGAAGAGTAATTGAAAAAATAACCAAGCAGGATTATGAGACTTATGTGCGAGATACCCTATTAGCTCCCATAGGTATAAAGGATTTGCGCTCCGGAAAAAGCCTTTTGATTAATAAGCTTCCTAAGGAGGTAAATTATTACGATGATCCGACCGCGCCCCTTGTTCCTTCAATTTTTGATTCTACTGTATTGGTGCCAAGACAATACGGTGGAACATTTAGTATGGAATCAAGCAAAGCATGCGGTGGATGGATTGCTTCGGCTCAAGATTTATGTAAATTGATGTGTGCTGTTGATAAATTTAGCACAAGACCAGACATTCTTTTATCAGCAACCATCAATACCATGGTACAACCTATTCATTCTTTTTTAGGTAGTCCTTATGCACTTGGATGGTTTATTAACACCACTTCTAACAATTGGTGGCACGATGGTTTACTAACTGGCACCATGGCTTATCAAGCCAGACGTAATACTGAAATAAACTATGCTCTTTTAGTAAATTCTAGTTATAGTAGTGGTCAATATACTGCACTCAGCAGTTTAGTTGGTACTATTATACCACTTATAACAAGTTGGCCTGAAATTGATTTGTTTGATTCAATAATTGTTTGCTCCCCAACAAATTCGGTAAATAATATATCCGAAAATCCATCCATATTTACTGTTTATCCAAATCCATCCAACGGCAAGTTTACAGTTAAGGCTGAAGGAATTCAACAAGCAAATTACAAACTTACAATCTGTAATTTGTTAGGGCAAGAAATTTATACTTCATTTATTAAGGGGCAACAAACTACAGTAGACATTGATCTTTCTGATTTTTCAAAAGGAATTTATTTTGTAAAATTCGATGACGGGACGAATAGCTACAAACAAAAAATTATTATAGAATAACAAATAACATTTACTAAAAACTCAACTATTTACCTAAACCCCAAAACTATGAAAAATAAAATTTTTCTATTCACAGCAGTCATTATTTCTTTATTATTTACATTTAAACAAAGTGCAAAAGCACAAACAGGAGTTTATGTTCCTGAACTTGAAATTTTTGATAAGGCAATGACAAACCTTCTCACCAAATACAATGTAAAAGGTGCACAATTGGCACTTACTTACAAAGGACGATTGGTATATAATCGTGGCTTTGGCTATGCAAACACAGCTACTAACACGCTTGTTCAACCCAATCATAGATTTAGGATAGCAAGTGTTTCAAAGCCTATCACATCTATTGCAGTGATGCACTTAATTGAACAAGGCAAGTTGCATTTGAACGATACAATTTTTGGTGCAAAAGGAATACTTAAGGATGTAAAATATCAAAAAGCCATTGATTCACGCGTTTACAATATTACATTACAAAACCTACTTGAACATACAGGAGGTTGGGATAGATTTATTTCTGGAGACCCTTTCTTTCCAGCCTTTGCAGCCAGTATTATTGGTATTTATGACATGGCCATTGCCATGGGAGTTCCTCCTCCAGGTACTGCTCAATCTACAATTGAATATATGCTCAATAACTTTCAGCTTGACAATGCCCCTGGAACTGTTTATGCTTATTCTAATCTTGGATTCTCCATAATCGGACAAGTTATTGAAAAAGTAACAGGGCAAGGATATGAAAAATATGTTCGTGACACCATTTTAATACCAATTGGCATTACCGAAATTCAGGCAGGTGCTACATTGCTTTCAAATCAATTACCCATGGAGGTTAATTATTACAATAATTATAACACACAAAATGTTTCCATTTACGATGGGGTAACAATGCTTCCTTATGCTTATGGCGTGCATAATATGGAAAGCATGAGTGGTTGCGGTGGTTGGGTTGCATCGGCAAAAGATTTATGTAAATTACTAGTAGCGGTAGACGGCTTTCCTTCAAAACCAGATATACTTTTACCGTCAACAATTCTTAGAATGACAAGAGTCTCCGCAGCATCTGCCTATTATGCATTGGGCTGGTCAATAAACTCAACCGATAGGAATTGGTATCACACTGGTTTTTTACCAGGTACATGTCTGTCAGAAATTGTAAGAAGAGGCGATGAAATCAATGGTGCCTTATTGGTAAATACGGATGCCAATATAAGCGGTTTAGCAACTGAAATTGATCATATATTATACCTATATCCTCCACTTATAAAAAATTGGCCAAGCGGTGATATTTTTACCAGCATAGCTGAACCAGAAAACGAATTTTCAATCAGTTTATTTCCTAACCCAACCCAAAATCGAATCAATATTAATGTTCCTGTAAAATTACTTGGTTCAAATTATACAGTTAATGACTTTATAGGGAAAATATTATTTGAAGGAAAAATAAATTCAGAAAACACAATGATTGAATTAGGAGATTTATCAGCGGGTATTTATTTTTTGCGTGTTGGTAATAATATGAAACAATCATTTAAAATAATTAAGGAATAAAGTCAAGCATTTATTAACTTTAAAAGTACAAAACATGAAAAACTTGAAACTTATCGAAAAAGCGATATTTTTTGCTATTTGCTTCTCAATACCTATTGCTTCCTTAGCTCAAGCGGGTTCCTTAGACCTAAGCTTTGGGGATAATGGAATTGTAACTACAAATATTATTGGAATTAGTAAAAATTCAGGAGGAAATGCCACAGCTATTCAAAGTGATGGTAAAATTTTAGTGGCAGGTTCACATGAAAGTACTTATTGCAATTCTAGTAACGGTCTTTCTAGTGTATACGATATTTTATTACTTCGTTACAATACCAATGGCAGTTTAGATGCCACCTTTGGAAATGATGGAATTGTGAGTACCGACCTCGGCAGTAACGATGGAGCAAGTGCAATTGCCATTCAAAAAGATGGTAAAATTTTGGTGGCTGGCATCATAGGTAACAAGGGTGGCGATCATCCTTTTTTTGTTTTAATCCGTTGTAATACCAATGGCAGTATAGATACTACTTTTGGCACTGGTGGAATTGTAACAGGTGATGGAAGCCCAGGTAGTTCCATTGCCATTCAAAATGATGGCAAAATTCTTACAGTAGCCCAAATCTACTATGAGAATTATCCTGAACCACCTTTTTATATTAATAATTTATTACGCTATAATACCAATGGCAGCTTAGATAGTACTTTTGGCATTGGTGGAATTGTGACTACTACTACTACTGTTGGTCCCATTGCAATTCAAAGTGATGGTAAAATTGTGATGGAAAGCAATGGTCATTTAATCCGCTTCACTATAAATGGCAGCATTGATGCAACTTTTGGAATTGGTGGCAAGTCAACTACTGCTAAAAATATTTTGGCTACTTCACTAACTATTCAAAAGGATGGTAAATATGTGATGGGAGGTTTTATTTTCAAAGGTTCTGCTAATGGTAATGATTTTGCTTTAGCACGTTATAATACCAATGGCAGTTTAGATAGCACTTTTGGTATTGGTGGAATTGTTTCTACTTCTATAGGTTTTTCTTCAATTGTTTATTCTATTGCCATTCAAAGCAATGGGAAAATTGTGGTGGGAGGCTTAAGTGGCAATGATACAGCTTATGTTTTTGCTTTAGCTCGTTATACTACCAATGGAAGTTTAGATAATACTTTTGGTAATGGTGGAATTGTAACTATGGCTATTGGTACTTCTTCTTTACTTTTTTCTGTTGCTATTCAAAGTGATGGTAAAATTATAGCAGTAGGCACTATTTACACTACTAAATCGCAATCTATGCCTAAGATGTGCTTGGTCCGCTTTACAACCAATGGTAGTTTAGATAATGCCTTTGGTATTGTAACTACAACTAATACTGGCAAAAAAACATGTTTGGACGATAGAGGCAATGCAACCGCCATTCAAAGTGATGGTAAAATTATAGTAGCAGGCACAAGCGATCAAAAATATGCTTTAATAAGATATAATACCAATGGCAGCTTAGATGCAACTTTTGGGATTGGTGGAATTGTGGCCACTGATATATGGTATGCTATTAACTCCATAGCCATTCAAAGTGATGGTAAAATTTTAGCGGCTGGGCAAGGTTCCCCCTTAATTCGCTTCAATACCAATGGCAGTCTAGATCCAACTTTTGGCAATGGCGGGTCTGCAATTATTGGAGGCGATGCTATTGCCAATGCTGTAACTATTCAAAATGATGGTAAAATAATTGTAGCATGTGAATCTCAGGGCGGTGCATATATTTCTTTATTACGTTTTACTGCCAACGGAACTTTAGATAGTTCATTTGGGTTCAATGGAATTGCAACTAAATCTGGTTTGGGTGGCCGCGCTTTAGCCATTCAAAGTGACGGCAAAATTGCGGTGGCTGGTTTTAGCAAAAATAGTTCTCCTTATGGTTATGATTTTGCTTTAGTACGTTATAATACCAATGGCAGTTTAGATAGCACTTTTGGTACTGGTGGAATTGTTTCTACAGCTATCAGTGATTTTGCTATTGCAGAAGCTATAGCCATTCAAAGTGACGGGAAAATTTTGTTAGCAGGATGGTCCAACACCGCTGATGGGGGTTTTGTGTTAGCTCGTTATAATACCAACGGAAGTTTAGATAATACTTTTGGCAATAATGGAATAGTAAATACAAATATTTCAGATTACGCTCAAGCAAATTCCTTAATTATTCAAAGTGATGGTAAAATTATAGCGGGGGGTTATAACATTTCTGGGTCTGATTTTGCTTTGAATTTGACAGTAGTCCGTTATAAAATAAATGGCAGTTTAGACAGCTCTTTTGGTATTGCGGGAATTGTCGCCACTCTAGTTGGCAACCTTAATACGGCACATTTTCCTTTTAAATGTGCGCTTGCCCATCAAACTGATGGTAAAATTATTGCAGCGGGTAGTAGCGCATTTAACAATAACTATGATTTTGCTTTAGTTCGTTATCACAACGATAATACTTTAGGATTAAACGTAATAGGCAATCAAAATACAGAAATAAACATTTACCCCAACCCAACTCAAAATCAGATCAATATTAAAGTGCCCGCTCAGTTACACGGCTCCAATTATTCGGTTTATGACTTTACAGGAAAAGCAGTACTTAACGGAAAAATATATTCTGAAAATACAATAGTTGAATTAAGTGAATTATCAGCGGGCATGTATTTTTTGCGTGTTGGTGATAATTTAAAACAAACATTTAAAATAATAAAGGAATAAAGTCAAGCATTTATTAACTTTAAAAGTACAAAACATGAAAAAAATACTAATCACTGCCATTGCAATTTTAAGTTGTATTGCAGGCACACAAGCACAGAATGTATACATTCCTAATGCCATTTTCAAAGCGGCATTGTTGAATAATACAAGAATCAATACCAATAGAGATACTGCCATACAAGTTTCCGAAGCAACTGCGTATACTGGGGCTATTCATGTAGCAGGATTGGGCATTCTTGACTTAACAGGAATTGATGCCTTTGTAGCACTCGATTCTTTAGATTGTATGAATAATTATATTTATTTTGGTGATCCCCAAGATGGTGGTTACGCTATTTATTTAGGAAATCTAAATGTATCGGCTAATACTGCGCTAACTTACTTGAATTGTTCTGATAATTTATTAAAAAGTTTAAATGTTTCGGCTAATACAGCTCTTACTTCTTTGAATTGTTCTGGTAATTTATTAACCAATTTAAATGTATCTGCTAACACAGCACTTACTAATTTGAATTGTTGGAGTAATGAATTAACAAGTTTAAATGTGGCGACTAATACTGCACTAACTAGTTTGAATTGTGGCTCATGTGATGGTAGTATTGGCATAGAATGCTCGGGGAAAAATCAATTAACAAGTTTAAATGTATCTGCTTGCAAGGTACTTACTTCTTTGGATTGCTCTATGAATTTATTAACCAATTTAAATGTATCTGCTAATACTACACTTACTTCTTTGGATTGTTCTGGTAATTCATTAACCAATTTAAATGTATCTGCTAACACGGTACTTAAATCTTTGTATTGTTCTTTTAATAAATTAACCAATTTAAATGTATTGGACAATACAGCACTTACCTATTTGACTTGTGTTGGTAATTCTTTTACAAGTTTAAATCTATCGGCTAACAATGCACTTACTAATTTGAATTGTTCTAATAATCAATTATCAAGTTTAAATCTATCGGCTAACAATGCACTTACCTATTTGACTTGTGTTGGTAATTCTTTTACAAGTTTAAATCTATCGGCTAACAAGGCACTTACTAATTTGAATTGTTCTGAAAATTCAATTACTAATTTAAATGTATCGTCAAATACTGCACTTACTTATTTGTGGTGTTATGATAATCAATTAACAAGTTTAAATGTAAAAAATGGAAACAACTTTAATTTTTCTGATTATAATTTTATGGCTTTTTCTAATCCAAATCTAACTTGCATTGATGTAGATAGTGCAGCTTGGAGTAACACTAATTGGAATAATATAGATTCTACCGCATCTTTTAGCGAAAACTGCAGCGGAACAGTAATTAATACCATCATTCCATGTATTGTCCCAACGGTGTTTCCTAACCCTACAACAGGCAATATTTATTTATCTAAAAACACAAACATTGTATTAACTGACCTTTTAGGGAATTTATTTTTAGAACAAAAAAATACCAATCAATTGGATATTTCAACATTACCTTCAGGCATGTATTTTTTGCGTGTTGGTGATAATTTAAAACAAACATTTAAAATTATTAAGGAATAAAGTCAAGAAACGTTATAAATATAAAACATGAAAAAAATACTAATCACTGCCATTGCAATTTTAAGTTGTATTGCAGGCACGCAAGCGCAAAATGTATACATTCCTGATTCCATTTTTAAAGCGGCATTGGTGAATAATACAAGAATCAATACCAATAGGGATACAAATATTCAAATCTCAGAAGCAAGTGCATATAGAGGAGCTATTCATGTATCGGGATTAGGCATTACTGACTTAACAGGAATTGCGGCCTTTACAGCGCTCGATTCTTTAGACTGCAGTAGCAATCAAATAACAGGTTTAAATATATCGGCTAACATAGCACTTAAGTATTTAAATTGTAGTGAAAGTTATGAAATTTATGCAGATAGCTTAGATGTCTCAGCTAACTCAGCACTTACCACATTAATATGCAATAGTAAAGGATTATTAAGTTTAAATACAACGGGTCTCACAGCACTCATATATTTAGATTGTAGTGGTAATGAAAGAAGTTATTTTGATGAGATGACTGGTGAGTGGATGCATATTAGTTCACCATTTTTAAATTTCACAACTAATACAGCACTTACCTATTTGAATTGCAGTGGTAATTATTTATCAAGTTTAAATGTATCTGCTTGCACAGCACTTACTACTTTGAATTGCAATGGTAATTATTTACCAAGTTTAAATGTATCTGCTTGTAAAGCACTTACTACTTTGAATTGTACTGGGAATCAATTAACAAGTTTAAATGTTTCGGGATGTTCTGCCCTTACTTATTTGAATTGTGCTGGCTCTTCACCTCAAATGAGCAATTACTTATCAAATTTAAATGTGTCGGCTTGTACAGCACTTACTTATTTGGATTGTTCTCGAAATTTTCAATTAACAGGTTTGAATATATCGGGTTGTACTGCTCTTACTTCGTTGAATTGCGCTTATAATTCATTATCAAGTTTAAATATATCAGCTTGTTCTGCACTTACTTCTTTGAATTGTTCTAATAATCAATTATCAAGTTTAAATGTTTCGGCTTGTACCGCACTTACTAGTTTGGGTTGTGCTTATAATATATTATCAAGTTTAAATGTATTGGCTTGTAAAGCACTTATGAGTTTAAGTTGTGGTGGTAATGAATTAACAAGTTTAAACGTATCGGCTTGCACAACACTTACTAGTTTGCATTGTGCGGTTAATTATTTTTCAAGTTTAGATGTTTCGGCTTGTACTGCACTTACTTATTTGAATTGTTATTACAACCCAATATCAAGTTTAAATGTTTCATCTTGTACCGCACTTACTACTTTGGATTGCCGGATCAATCAATTAGCTAATTTAAATGTATCGGCAAATTCTGCCCTTACTTCATTGCGTTGTTCTAGCAATCAATTAACCAATTTAAATGTATCGGGTTGCACTGCACTTACTACTTTGGATTGTTCTGATAATTCATTAACCAATTTAAATGTATCGGATAATACAGCACTCACTGGTTTGGGTTGTTCGACTAATTATTTATCAAGTTTAAATGTGTCAGATAATAAGGCACTTACTAGTTTATATTGTAATGATAATCAATTAACCAATTTAAATGTAAAAAATGGTAAGAACCAGCAAATGTATTTTGATGCTACTGATAACCCAAACCTAACATGCATAGAAGTAGATGATTCCGCCAGGAGTTCAGTTTATTGGCGTGATAAAAAAGATGCTACAGCTTTTTTTAGTGAACATTGCAGCGAAACAGGAATTAATACGATTGCTCAAAGTAAGGCGCCTCAAGTTTATCCAAACCCAACAACGGGTAATATTTACTTAAGTGTAAATTCAAACATTGTATTATCTGACCTTTCAGGGAAAGTGCTTTTAGAACAAAAAAATACCAATCAATTGGATATTTCAGCATTACCTTCAGGCATGTATTTTTTGCGTGTTGGTGATTATTTGAAACAAACATTTAAAATAATTAAGGAATAAAGTCAAGAAACTTTAAAAGTAAAAAATATGAAAAATTTACTACTCACAGTTATTGCAATTTTAAGTTGTATTGCAGGTACGCAAGCACAAAATGTATATATTCCTGATTCCATTTTCAAAACAGCATTGGTTAACAATGCAAGAATCAATACCAACAGGGATACAGCCATACAAGTTTCCGAAGCAGTTGCTTATATGGGGAGTATAAATGTTTCAAATTTAGGAATTACAGACTTAACTGGAATTGCTGCTTTTACAGCGCTCGATTCTTTGGATTGTTCTTGGAATTATATTACAAGTATAGATGTATCGGCTTGTACTTCACTTATTATTTTGGATTGTTTTGCTAATCAATTAACAATTTTAAATGTATCGGGTTGTACTGCGCTTACTACTTTGTATTGTGCTAGTAATAAATTGAGTAATTTAACTATATTGTCATGTACTTCACTTACTGAGTTGGATTGTGGCGGCAACCCTTTAACAGTTTTAAGCGTATCGGGTTGCTCGGCACTTACTGCTTTAAATATTTTGATGTATTGGCAGACATTAACAAGTTTAAATATTTCGGGTACTGCGCTTACTAGTTTAAATTTTTCGAATAAATGGTATGAATTAAGAAGTTTAAATGCATCGGGTTGTACAGCACTTACTTCTTTAAATTGCTCAACTCAGTGGAATACATTAGCGAGTTTAAATGTATCGGGCTGTACGGCACTTACTTCTTTGGATTGTGCCCATAATTCATTATCAAGTTTAAATGTATCTGGCTGTTCTGCACTTAAAACTTTGGATTGCAGTAGTAATCAATTAACAAATTTAAATATATCGAGTTGCACAACGCTTAATACCTTGGTTTGTTGGGGCAATCAATTAGTCAATTTAAATGTGTCGGATAATACAGCACTCAAACATTTGGAATGTGATAGCAATCCATTAACGAGTTTAAATGTATCTGCTTGTACAGCACTTACTTTTTTAAATTGTTCTTGGAATTTCATATCCAATTTAAATTTATCTGCTAATAAAATACTTACTACTTTGTGGTGTCTTGGCAATCGCTTAACAAGTTTAAATTTATCGGCTAATACAGCACTTACAGATTTGCAATGTTCTGAAAATCGCTTAATAAGTTTAAATATAAAAAATGGCAAGAACCGGCAAATGAGTTTCCAAGCTAATGATAATCCAAAATTAACTTGCATACAAGTGGATAATGCCGCATGGAGTAAGGATAATTGGGGTAATAATGTAGATAATACAGCATCTTTTAGTGAAAGCTGCAGCGGAACAGGAATTAATACGATTGCTCAAAGTAAGGCGCCTCAGGTGTATCCAAACCCAACAACAGGTAATATTTACTTAAGTGTAAATGCAAACATTGTATTAACTGACCTTTCAGGGAAAGTGCTTTTAGAACAAAAAAATACCAATCAATTGGATATTTCAGCACTGCCTTCAGGTTTGTATTTTGTGCTTGTAGGAGACAATTTGAAACAAACATTTAAAGTGATCAAGGAATAATTCAGTGTATCTATAATAATTTTAGTATAAAACGCAATATATTTTCTAAGATTAGTACAAATCAATTATTTTATAGTATTAATCAAATTAGTGATAAAATTTCAGTTCAAAATGCAAATAATAAATTAGCAATCAGTAAGTATCAATTATTTTAAGTGGCCGTGAATGACTTTGTTTGCTTTTGTAAACAAACCCAAACTATGAAATACAAATTATTAATTATTATTGCTGCTGCTTTATGCATTGGTAATTTTGCGCAAGCACAACAAACCATTCCTAATGCTTCCTTTGAAAATTGGACAAATTTTGGTACTTATAGCGACCCAACTTCTTGGAAAAGTTTAAATTCCCAAACATTTGTAACTGGTTTATTTACTTGTGAAAAAGGAACACCTGGTGCCGTTGGTGCATCATATCTAAAACTTACTGTAAAAGGAGGCCCAGGAGCAACAATTCCAGCGCTTTTAGAAAGTGCAAACTCTTTAAACAATAATGGTAAATCACCAAGCGGATTTGAATATAATTTACGTCCAACAAGTTTTACAGGTAAATGGCAGTATTTAGTCACTGATAATGATTCATTATTAGCTGGAGTTCAATTTACTAAGTGGAATCCTGTATCATTAAAGAGTGACTTAATTGGTACTGGACTAATTATTATTTCAGCAGGTATTGTAAGCTCTTGGACTAATTTTTCTATACCCATAACTTATATTTCTTCTAGTATCCCAGATTCTGCATTAATTTTATTTTTTTTAGGAACTGGAACATTTCCAGTTGTAAACGATTATCTTTATATAGATGATTTAGCATTTTCGGGCACAGTGGCTGTAAATGAAGTTCAAGACAATTATACCTTTAGTGTGTTTCCAAATCCTTCCAATGGTGTTTTTACTATTCAAAATATTGATGAAGATCTTAAAAACATTGACGTATTTAATCTATTAGGTGAAAAAGTGTTTCAATCTGCTAATACTAATTTGGTGAATAACAATGAAACTGCCATTGATTTAAGCAAAAAACCCAAAGGAATTTATTTTATACAAGTCACCAATGGCAAAAGCATAACTACTAAAAAAATAGTTGTTGAATAAAACATTCTATTTAAAAACAATCAAAACAAATATACACCTCCCCCCAAACCATGAAATACAAATTATTAATTATTGTTACTGCTGCTTTATGCATTGGCAATTTTGCCCAAGCACAATCAGTTACCAAGAAAACTGTTAAAAATAAAGAGTTCGAAAATGCAGTTCATGTAAATTTATTACCAATGTTATTTGAGTCGTATAATATTTTTTACGATTGTTCAATAAAGAAAAATTTTTCTATACAATTAGGATATAATTATTATAAACCATTTAATTTTTGGAGTAACACTTCTCAAAGAAATAATTCATTGACTTTAGACTTTAAGATTTATTTTGAGGATGATAAATTACAAGGATTTTATATTGCACCTTATTTAAAGTATTTAAATAAAAATGACCCCAAAGGTTATTACTCTCTTGACAGTAACATTAATGGCATTATTTACCCTGTATATAAAGCCCAGTCAGAATCCGTTCATTTATTTGGAATTGGTTTAATTGCGGGATATCAAAAAATATTTAATAGTGGTATTTATCTTGGTGAATTCATTGGGTTTGGAAAATACGTAGCCTATACAATTGAATCACTCCATAAATCAGAAAATAATTATGATGGTGAATTAGATTTCCGATTAGGTGTAAACGTTGGTTTTGCATTTTAAAAAAACATAAATTAAATAATTACAAAAACTTAAACTATAAACCATGAAAACACAAAAACTCTATTTAATGCTATTCACAATAATGATAGTATTGAACGCTTGTTCTATTGAAAAAAAACATGCTAGCTTTGGTTACCATATAGAATGGAGAAA
>CAIUQQ010000183.1 GCA_903901345.1 uncultured Bacteroidota bacterium
ACTTATACTTATATTATTATTTTTATTTATAATTACAAGCTTTAAGAAGCAATTTAACACAAAAGATAAGTTTCATGAAATTTTTGAATATGAATGGAATACATTATGCCCGTCTCAGTTTGAAAATAAATTTGATACTAAAGGCAAAAAGTATACGAATATAATAAATATTAATAAAATGAACTGGTTATCCAACCCGAATAAAAACAATTATTTTTCCCTTTTTTATAATACTAGTAGTATGGTATACAGAGAAAAATTTTTAAAATCAAATGAAGAAACAATTAATGCTTCTAATTATTGGATAACAGTATATGACAAAATTAAAAATAACGTCGTTGGCTCCATTCGTTTTTCAACAATCAATTTTGCACCACCACCTAAAGTTGTCGGCAAAAGTGCAACACCATTTAAGTTTACAAAAGTATCTGCCGCAAGTGGTGCATTTCAACATTTGGAAAATGCGAATGTTTTGATGGATTTTTCTATGGAAAAAAGAAAAATACACATTTATAATGATAATTATAAAAATTTAGACTATGAAGAGTATAAAAAAAAAATAACCAATTAATTATTTTTGAAATACTAAATGTTTTGGATATATCATCGCCCCTGAGCGAGCACCGGAATGAGCACCGGAATGAGCACCGGAATGAGCACCAGAATGAGCACCAGAATGAGCACCTGAATAGGCTCCCGAATGAGCACCGGAATGAGCACCTGAATAGGCTCCCGAATGAGCACCGGAATGAGCGCCCGAATGAGCACCCGAATGAGCACCTGAATAGGCGCCCGAATGAGCACCCGAATTCATTTCACTATCCTCAAAGAAATAATTCTCATCCTTGTATTCATGTGTATAATCACTATATTCGCTTGTTGCTCCTATCAATTTGGCATCCACTTTAATGTATTCCAAATTTCTTGTGGTCGAGAATTTAAGATCCTCAATTGAAATAGCTCCTGCATTAGCAGTTAAAAAGCTTTCAAATGTGGGTTGGTAAATTGTCATTTCTGTTTGATTCAAATAATAGTACAAGTATCCATTTGGAGTTTCTGGAGGGGGAAGAAGACCTCCTTCAGGATAGACATACCATGGCTCCGCAGTTGGATCATTAGTATAAAAGATTTGAAGTGGGAAAGTAATAATTGTATTATCTGTATTACTAAATTGAGTAGTTCCTAAATAAACTAGAGTAGGTAATAACAAGTTATTGAAAGCCATAATAAATGTAGGTCCACTATTGGGAGGCACAAAATTACATGTATTAGGAATTGGGATTTGAACACGGATAGGGGTATATCCCCATGCAGGATCACTTAAGTAATAAGGAGCTTGGTATTGAAGCTCGAACGAATAATTCACTTTCCATTGATTTGGTTTGGAAACGTCTTCTGGTTCCAAGAAATAGTTATTAAGACCACCGACTACCAATTGATTGGCTGCCAATTGACTAAGACCCGTAACATAATTTGTATATGGGTATAAATTAACTGTTTCTAAACCATAACGACTATACAACATGTAAGGTTTCTTGTCCAAAAGTCCAACAAGAGTTCCGTTATTGTAATCAAAATGTGTAGTATTTTGAACCGTTAATTTATCATTAATCATATCAAGGATACCAGCATAAACAAATCGATAATAAACGTCGCCTTCTACTTTAATAAAGCAAAAAACAATACGATCAAACAAAACATAGGTTTTTATTTTTTCGTTAAACATATTTTGAATTTTTGCTTTCGTCCCAACAAGTTGATCCAAAAAGGGAACTGAAAATTTGAATTGAAAAGACTTGTCTTTGTATTTCAAAACAATTATACCTCTATAATTCACAATTAGTGCTGGAATAACGTTGAAAGTATTGTAGTTGGCGGTAAGTACATTATGTTCCGACATATTGACAGACCAAAATTTTAATGTATCATTAGTGCTAGATTGAACCAACATGTATGAAGCAGCTGCCCACCGTATAGGGAAAATGGTAAAAAGAGAAGCTGTTTGAGAATAATCATCCAAAATAATATCTTGGTACACGGGTAATTTCAAAGTTTCTAAACCTGATACCATTGAATAGATGGTAGAGGTACAAATGGTCGTATAGGCATTCGGAGTACAAAGAGTTGACATATTTCTATTGATTGGAAAATAAAAAATTTTTTAAACAATAGAAACATGTCGAGTCTGCCGAATCCCTATACTTATGATGTACCAACCTTTGTTATTATCTATCTTTATAATTTAATTGTAGAATTTTTAAACCCTTTGGCTGCTATTCAAGATAATAATCTTACTTATGTCATGCTGGACCTCTTTAAATTTAATCCTATTTGTAAAGACCCTCGTTTGCGTTTTTTACTGTGTGTTATTGATGTTTATTCCAATATTACATTTTATACAGTAAATATGGGTTTTGGTGGGACGTTGACAAGTTTAGAACCTATTATTAATATTTATAAAATTCCCATTCTTCAACTCAGGATCCAATACTTTTTTGTTAAAGATGCAGAAAGATATGGTTTACGTTATGCAGTTACAAATATTAATAAATTATCTCAACAAAAAATTGCCATTGCCAATCTTAATAATTTACCAGGAACCAATTATATTTTATGGAATAATTTATTTCTTTCATTTATTATTTACCAAGATGGAACCAAAAACTCTCAAGGTATGTTAAATATGCGTCTTTGTTTATCTCAGTCTGCCTATTATGACCCAAAAACTCAAAAATGGGACTCTTCCGTTATTCAATATGATATTGATAATGGAACTTTAATTGCCATGATTGATGAAAAACCAGCCTTTGCCATAAATTCTCAACAATTTTTTTATTTTAATTATGAATTTTACATGCAAAATGATCCAAATAATTTCCAATTAGTCGGTGGTAAAGGAAATTTTATTTATAACATTGTGGATGCGCAAATTGCAATGATTTGTGACACTCAAGAATTACAATATCAAGCTCCTCAAAATAGTGCAGAATTGCTTTTATTTGCTCCTGTGGATCAATACTACGAGATTGCTTGTAGTTTGGTGCAAGGAAATTTGTATCTTTATGGATTTGAAGGTCTTAATAATATTAATAATTTTTATACCATTGCTCAATTAGC
>CAIUQQ010000184.1 GCA_903901345.1 uncultured Bacteroidota bacterium
TATATTACTTTTATAAGATAATAGATTCAAAAATTCAAATTCAAAAAATAAACTATATTTCTTCACAATATAAAGCTGAATATTTAATATTAATTCCAATTGCTTTAATTACATTTTTGGGAGCACGAGGTGGCGTAAATTTAACGCCAATAAGCACATTTGATGCCGCTAGAATAAGTAGAGCAGAATTAGTTCCTTTAATTGTAAATACGCCATTTCAATTCATAGTAAGTTCACAACAAGTAGGGTTAAAACCTGAAAATTATTTTCCAAATGCTGTTATAGAAAAATACTATAACCCTATAAAAAATGCTTCCACTTTTAATGATCAAAATAGCAAACCTAATATTGTTATTCTTATCATTGAAAGTATGGGAAAAGAATATGTTGGTTACTATAACAATGGAAAAGGATATACACCTTTTATTGATTCTTTAATGACTAAAAGTTTGGTTTTTAACCATGCTTATGCAAATGGAAAACGTTCTATTGAAGGAATTCCGGCTATTGAAGCATCGTTACCAACATGGATGGAAAATGATTACCCAAACAGTTACTATCAAGCAAATAAACTAAAAGGAATTAGTGCCTATTTAAGTGAAATGGGTTATCAAACTAGTTTTTATCATGGGGGAAAAAATGGTACTATGAGTCTTGATAATTTTACGGCTATTACAAAAGGTGGAAATTATTACGGTAAAAATGAATATCCAAATCCTGCAGATTTTGACAATCATTGGGGGATTTTTGATGATCCATATTTGCAATATTTTGCCAAGGAATTAAGTACAAATAAACCACCCTTTTTTAGCAGTGTATTTACCTTGTCATCTCACCACCCATATAGCATTCCTAATCATTTATCTAATAAATTTACAGAAGGAACTTTGCCTATTCATAGAACAATTAAGTATGCAGATTTTACGTTGCAACAATTTTTTGAAACAGCAAAAAAAGAACCTTGGTATAACAATACTATTTTTATTATAACTGCTGATCATTCGGCAGAAAATGAAAAACCATATTATCAAACTACACAAGGGAAATATGAAATTCCATTGTTTGTTTTTAGTGCAAATAGCAATTTGGTAAAACCAGAAATTACCCAAAATACCGTACAGCAAATTGATATATTGCCAATGGCATTAAACTATGCAAATTACACAAAACCGTTTTTTAGTTTTGGTAATAATATAAATCAAACGGATTGGGCTATGCAGCTAACAAACGGATTTTATCAATATATTTCATGGCCATATGTTTATCATTTTGATGGTAAAAAAGGAATCGGTTTTTTTGACTTAAAACAAGATAGTTTGATGCATAAAAACGAGTTGGAAAACATAAAATATAAGTTAAAAATAGAAAGTTTAGATAGTAATGCAAAATGTATTATTCAACAATATAATTTCGACTTGATTAACAATAAAACAACAGAATAAGCAAAACAAAAATGACAAATAAAAATACAGTACTTAAAAATTTTAGAATAATAGCATTTACTGAAGGTGTTTCATATTTAGTATTATTGTTAGTAGCAATGCCTTTAAAATATGTGCTTCATATTCCTGAACCTGTAAAATATTTTGGTTGGCTACATGGAGTTTTGTTTGTAATTTATGGTTTATTACTTTTACAAGTATTTATTGTTTTAAAATGGAGTTTTGTAAAAACATTAGTTGCTTTTATTGTTTCATTTATTCCTTTCGGAACATTTTGGTTAGAAAGAAAACTTAAAAAAGAAAAAGAAGAATTAGAGATAAAATAAGTACTTTAAATAATATTTTGACTTTTATTTATTTAAATAAGAACATTAGTCATTATATGTATTGAGGGTAATCATTTGAATAATATCTACTCTATAAATATATTTGACAAACTGATAAATAGAAAATTTATTATAGTTTAAAAATAGAAATTATGTCCAAAAATTTGCTCATTCTTTTAGAAGATAACATCAATGCAGCATCATTAATTGATCAAAGTAAAGCCATATTAAGTACTGCATTTTTAAAAAATTCTACTGGTGCTTTTATAGAAGGAATAAGCCACAATGGAATAGATAAATTATTTAAAGATAACAATATTGAACTTGGTCAATATAGCTATTCAGAAATAATTGAAAATATAATGCGTGATAATCCATTAAATAATGATGAGATTATTAGAAGTATTATTCAAAAATGCACCGAATTAAATTTAAAAATTGATGTCCTTTTCAATAATGACAAATTAAATAAAAATACATTTGAAATAAAATCTATGTATTATGATTTATTTATTTTGGGAAAAGAAGGAATAAGTAAAAATTTTCAAACTAAAACTGGTAAACATAACATTGAAAAATTATTGTCTCATAGCAAATGTCCTTTACTGATATTGCCTTCAAAAAAATACGAATTAAAAAATATTATTTTACTATTTGATGGAACTACAACATCATTTGAAGCTATAAAATTATTTACTTATTTAATAAGTGATCAAACTAAAAATGCTACTTTACAATTAATAGTAAAATCGACTTCTGAAGCAAATAAAGAAGAGAAATTTTTGATAAACTATATTAAAACCTATCGTTTAAATTTTTCAATAACTAGAATAGATCCAGCCTTTTATGAAGATGAATTGTTCAGTATTTTAGATCAATTTGAAAACTTTTTATTGGTTGCTGGAAGCAATAGAAAAGACATCATAAACGATTTGATGAAAAACGAAAAGTCGTATTTTATGAAAGACAATAGAAGTATTTTTATGATATAATTTTTGAATAAAAAATGATAGAAATAAATAAATCTAAAACCAAAACTTCTTGTTATCACTGTGGCGATTTTTGTGATGAAAATGAAATTCTAATTGCCGAAAAATCATTCTGTTGTAATGGCTGCAAAAATGTTTTTGTGCTATTAACAGACAATAACCTTACTTCGTACTATACCATTGAAAAAACACCTGGAAAGTCTCTAAAACAAAATATTGGAAACAAATTTGCTTATTTAGACGATCCAAATATTCAAACAAAAATTATTGATTATATTGATGCGAAAATTGCTCGACTTCAATTTAAAATTCCAAATATCCATTGCAGTAGCTGCATTTATTTACTTGAAAATTTATATAAAATAAATGAGGGAGTAGTTGCTGTTAGGGTAAATTTTTTAAAGAAAAATGCAAGTATTGTTTACGATATAAATAAAATTTCACTCCGACAATTAGTAGAATTATTAGCAAATATTGGTTATGAGCCATCGTTCAACATGAGTGATATTGATAGTGTAAAACCACTGAATCCAAACAGGAAATTATTATTCCAAATTGGAGTGGCTGGTTTTTGTTTTGGTAACATCATGTTGGTTAGTTTTCCTGAATATTTTGGATTAGATAATACCACTAAACATTATCTTTCACCTGCATTTGGTTATATAAACTTAGCACTTTCTATTCCAACATTTTTATATAGCGGACAAGATTATTTAATTGGAGCATTTAAAGGTTTACGAAAAAAATTAATAACTATAGATGTGCCATTAGCATTGGGATTAGTGGTATTATTTATTCGTAATTTTTATGAAATTCTTTCACACACCGGTTTAGGATATTGCGATACTTTAGCCGGTTTAATTTTCTTTTTATTGATAGGGAAATGGTTTCAACAAAAAACTTACGATTCACTGTCATTTGAAAGGGATTATAAATCGTATTTCCCAATTTCTGTTGTTACCATTAATAATGATAAAACCACAACTATTGCCATTGATAAATTGAAGATTGGCGATAGAATATTGATAAGAAACAATGAAATAATTCCAACAGACAGTATTTTATTAAAGGGAAAAGCAAATATTGATTTTAGTTTTGTATCGGGCGAAAAAGAGCCAATAGCAAAGGAGTTGGGCGAAATTATTTTTGCAGGAGGCAAGCAAACTAGTGGAAATATAGAGTTAGAAGTAAAAAAATTAACAGAACAAAGTTACTTAACACAACTTTGGAATAACGATATTTTTGCAAAAGAAAATAACAGTAAAGTTGAAACTTTTCAAACCAAAGTAAGTAAGTATTTTACTTTTGCATTATTGGCAATTGCTTTAAGTGCTGCAGTTTTTTGGGCAGTGTATGATACAAGCAAAATTATTCATGCTTTTACATCCGTTTTAATTATTGCTTGTCCTTGTGCTTTAGCGCTTTCAAGTCCGTTTGCCCTTGGCAATGCAATGAGAAATTTAGGGAGAAATAAATTTTATTTAAAATCGGCAAGTGTAGTTGAAAACATTGCCAATATGAATACCATTGTTTTTGATAAAACAGGAACAATTACTCAAAGTAATGATTCGAAAATTAGCTTTGTTGGTGATGCTTTAAGTGAATTTGAAAAGGAACTTATTTTTTCTGTTACACAAAATTCTATTCATCCTTTAAGTAAGCAAATAGCTCACTTTTTAAACATGAATTCTGCAATTATTTTAAATGATTTTAAAGAAATTACAGGAAAAGGAATTCAAGCGAATGTGGCAGGAAATAATATATTAGTTGGCTCCGCCAGTTTTTTAAATATTAAAGAAGAGGAAAACTCACTTTTAAATACTAGAATTTACATTAAAATAAATCAAGAAAATAAAGGTTGCTTTGTAATTAACCATACTTACAGGGCGGGTTTGAAGCATGTAATAAGTAATTTATCAAACAAATTTTCACTTCATCTTTTATCAGGTGATAACGAGTTAGAAAAAACTTATTTGCAAACTATTTTTCCTTCAAAATCGGAGTTATTATTTAAACAAAATCCTTCTGACAAGTTACTTTATATAAACACATTGCAAGGCAACAAAAATAAAGTAATGATGGTTGGAGATGGTTTGAATGACGCTGGAGCTTTAAAAGCTGCAAATGTTGGAATTAGTTTAAGTGAAGATACAGCTAGTTTTTCACCTTCGAGTGATGTAATAATGGATGCTGCTAATTTTGAATATTTACCTTATTATTTACAATATTGTAAAAATACAATGAAAGTTATTTATGTAAGTTTTGTATTGTCATTGATGTATAATTTAATTGGGTTAAGTTATGCTGTTAGTGGAACATTATCGCCAGTAATAGCTGCTATATTAATGCCAATCAGTTCAGTTACAGTAATTGGTTTTACAAGTATTAGTACGTATTTATTAGCAAGGAAAATGAAATAAAGACCATGGTTAATGGACGATAGACCATAGCTAATTTTACTATCGTCTATAGTCCATGGGCTATAAACTAAAAAAGAAAATGAAAATAATGTTTATATTAATAGGATGCAGTTTTATATTAGCCATTGGCTTTTTGGTTGCATTTATTTGGATGGTAAAAAGTGGTCAAATAGATGACGATTATACTCCATCTGTTCGAATTCTTTTTGACGATGGAACCCTACCAGAAAAAAAAGATTTGTAAAAATCAATTGATTTTTATGACTTGGGTCACATTTAAATATAAAAACTCTCAAGCTAAAAATTGAACTTTTACATGGTCATTAATTTGCATTAGGTGTACGTTTGTTTCAATTTATAAACATACATTATATGCAAACAGAAAAATTTCAATACGACAATCGAATCGTAAGAAACTTTGCCATTGCCACCATGGTTTTTGGCATAGTAGGAATGCTAGTTGGCCTACTAATAGCTATTCAGCTATACGAACCCGCGGCTAATTTAGGGAATCAGTACACTTCATTTGGTAGAATTCGTCCGCTACATACCAATGCTATTATTTTTGCGTTTGTAGGAAATGCCGTTTTTATGGGCGTTTATTATTCGCTACAGCGTTTATGTAAAGCCAGAATGTTTAGTGACCTTTTAAGTAATATTCACTTTTGGGGGTGGCAATTAATTATTGTTGCTGCTGCAGTTTCATTACCATTAGGCCTAACAACTTCAAAAGAATATGCTGAATTAGAATGGCCAATTGATATTGCCATAACAGTAATTTGGGTGGTATTTGGTTGGAACATGTTTGGAACTATTCTTAAACGTAGAGAACGTCACATGTACGTAGCAATTTGGTTTTATATAGCCACATTTGTTACAGTTGCAGTGCTTCATTTAGTAAACTCGTTTGAATTACCAGTTTCCATGTTTAAAAGTTACTCTTGGTATGCAGGTGTTCAAGATGCTTTGGTGCAATGGTGGTATGGACATAATGCAGTTGCTTTTTTCTTAACAACTCCATTTTTAGGAATGATGTATTATTATTTACCAAAAGCAGTAGATAGACCAGTTTATTCATACAAACTTTCTATTTTACATTTTTGGACTTTAATATTTTTATACATTTGGGCTGGCCCACATCATTTATTATATTCTTCATTACCTGATTGGGCTCAATCGTTAGGTGTGGCTTTTTCTATTATGTTAATTGCTCCATCTTGGGGTGGTATGATAAATGGATTATTAACTTTACGTGGTGCTTGGGATAAAGTGAGGGACGAACCAGTTTTAAAATTCTTTGCTGTTGGTGTAACTGCTTATGGTATGTCAACTTTTGAAGGACCAATGCTTTCACTGAAAAATGTAAATGCAATTGCGCATTTCACTGATTGGATTGTTGCCCACGTTCACGTAGGTGCATTAGGTTGGAATGGCTTTATGACATTTGGTATTTTATATTGGTTAATTCCTAGAATTTATAACACAAAATTACATTCTAAAAAGATGGCAAATTTCCATTTTTGGATTGGTACTTTAGGAATATTATTTTATACAGTTCCAATGTATTGGAGTGGATTTACACAAGGTTTAATGTGGAAAGAATTTACAGAAGCTGGTCAATTAAAATATGAATTTTTAGACACCACTAAACAAGTACTTTCTCTTCATGTATTACGCTCATTTGGTGGAACATTATTTTTAACTGGAACTATTGTAATGGTTTATAATATTACTAAAACAATGCTTGCAGGAAAATTAATAGCCAATGAAAATGCAGAAGCTCCAGCTTTAGAAAAAAATTATACCCCAACTGGTCATGCATCTTATTGGCACAAAGCTTTAGAGCGTAAACCAATGACATTTATGGTGCTTTCAATTGTTGTAATATTAATTGGTGGTGCAGTAGAAATGTTACCTACATTCTTAATAAAAACAAACATTCCAACTATTACAAGTGTAAAACCTTATACTCCTTTAGAATTACAAGGAAGAGATTTATACATTCGTGAGGGTTGTGTTGGTTGTCATTCACAAATGATTCGTCCGTTTAGGAGCGAAACAGAACGTTATGGCGAATATTCTAAAGCAGGCGAATATGTTTATGACCATCCATTTTTATGGGGTTCAAAACGAACTGGGCCAGATTTAATGCGTGAAGGTGGAAAATATCCAAACTCTTGGCATTATAATCATATGATAGATCCTAGATCCATGTCGCCAGGTTCTATTATGCCAGCATATCAGTGGTTAGCCGACCAAACATTAACTATTTCGACCACTAAAGCCAAAATAAATGCAATGCGTACTTTGGGAGTTCCTTATGAAAAAGGATACGAAGAAAAAGCAGAGGAAGATTTAAAAACTCAAGCAAAAAGTATCAGTGATAATTTAGCTATTGAAAAAATAAAATTAGATAGCGACAAAGAATTAATTGCAATTATTGCATACTTACAAAGATTGGGTACTGATATAAAATTAAATAAACCGTCCACAAACTAATTATAAATAAAATATATGTTTCGTAACTTATTGCATGAAATAACCGGTATAGGCATTTATCAAATGTTTTCACTAGTTGTATTTTCTGGTTTTTTTGTAATTGTAGCCATTTGGTTATTTAAAACAAAAAAAGAATACATTGATGAAATGAAGAACAAACCGCTTGAATAATGTTAAACATAAAAAAACAATAAAATGAAAATAAAAATATTTTTAGCCAGTTTAATTTTATTGCTTAGCAATAGAAGTATGGCAGCAGCAGCCACATTTAATTATGGCGATTTTGATACGCTTTACATAAAAGTAATGAGTGTAATAATTTTTATACTTATACTTATAGTTGTTGGTTTATTATACTTGACTTTAGTAGCCATGAAAAAAATTAATAAGCCAGAATCTGCTCAAGTAGAAGAAAGAACAACAGTTGAAAAACTATTCTCACTTCATTCATTGAAACATGAAAAAGAATTGATGTTAGATGAGAGTTTTGATGGCATTGTAGAACTTGACAATCCTACTCCACCATGGTTTAACTTTATGTTTTATACCACAATTGTAATTGCTATTATTTATGGATTATGGTATCATGCTGGAAGTGGAAAATTACAAACAGCAGAATATGAAGATCAGTTAGCAGAAGCAGAAGTGGCTAAAACCGCTTACTTAAAAAAAGTTGGTAATGCCATTGATGAAAGTAATGTAAAAGTAATTGCAGATGCTAATCAATTAACTGAAGGAAAAACTTTGTTTACTGCTAAATGTGCCGTTTGCCATAGACCAGATGCTGGTGGAAATGTAGGTCCCAATTTAACCGATGAATTTTGGTTACATGGTGGTCTAGTTTCCGACATTTTTAAAACCATAAAATATGGTGTTACTGGAAAAGGTATGATTTCATGGGAAAAATCTTTGAATGGATTACAAATGGCAGAATTAGCAAGTTATATTTTAACTTTACAAGGTTCAAATCCAGTTGCTCCTAAAGCTCCTCAAGGAACTAAAATGGAATCAATTGCTGTTACCGATAGTTTAAAAATAGCCAATGTTATAACAGATAGTTTAGCAACAGCTTCAAAATAAATATTAAACCACATAGATACTTAGAAACATAGAAAAAAACTATGAAAACTAAATGTCTATGTGGTTCATTTTTTTTAGAAAAAATATTGAGAATTAATTTCCTTAAAAAATTAGTTTTAAAATACAATTTATAATAAAAACATGCATAAAGTGGAGCCTGCAAAGGCATTAGATGGTGAGCATTACCGTGATAGTTTACCCAATGTAAATGAAAAAGGAAAAAGAATATGGATTTTTTCAAAAAAACCAAAAGGAAATCTATACTTCTATCGAACCTTATTTGCATGGTTTTTATACATTGTGTTTTTTACAAGTCCTTTTCTGAAAATGAATGGACACCAAATGCTTTTATTTAATGTTTTAGAACGTAAGTTTATCATTTTTGGCATGCCTTTCTGGCCTCAAGATTTAAACTTATTTGCACTATTAATGCTCACGTTTATTTTATTCATTATTGTCTTTACCGTTTTGTTTGGTAGAGTTTGGTGTGGTTGGGCATGTCCACAAACTATATTTATGGAAATGCTTTTCCGTAAAATTGAATATTTTATAGAAGGAGATTATAACCAACAAAAAAAATTAGCTGAACAAAATTGGAATACCGAAAAAATAGCTAAAAAAACCACGAAGCATGTTATATTTTATTTAATTTCCTTCCTCATTGCTAATACATTTTTAGCTTATACCATTGGAGTTCATAACCTGAAATTATTAATAACGGATGGACTTATGGCTCATTTAGGTAAATTGTCGGCATTGTTACTTTTCTCAACTATTTTTTACTTTGTATTTGCTTTTTTACGCGAAATTGTTTGTGTAATTATTTGTCCTTATGGAAGACTTCAAGGGTTAATGCTTGACCAAAGTTCCATTGTAGTTGCTTACGATTACATTCGTGGAGAACCTAGGGGAAAGGCTCATAAACAAGAAAACACAGCAATTAAAGGCGATTGTATTGATTGTAAATTATGTGTAAGTGTTTGTCCAACTGGAATAGATATTAGAAACGGAACTCAGTTAGAATGTACTAATTGTACAGCTTGTGTGGATGCGTGTGATGAAGTAATGTTAAAGATTGATAAGCCAAAAAGATTGATTGGCTTTAACTCAAAAAATGGCATTGATAAAGGTGAAGGTTTTAAATTTTCATTGCGTAATGTTGGTTACTCAATTGTACTTATTATTTTGTTCACGGTATTAGTAGTTTTGGTAGCAAGTAGAAAAAAAGTGGAAACAACTTTGAATAGAACCGCAGGTATGCTTTATCAAACGCAAACAAATGGAAATATTAGTAATTTATATAATATAGAATTTGTCAATAAAACTTTTGATTCTATACCTATTGAGCTAGAATTGGTAAAACCAAAAGGTAAAATTGTACTTGTTGATCATGACAATATTATTATTCCAAATGACGAACTAGAAAAAACAAGTTTCTTTATTGAAGTTGATCCAAAATCTATTGAAAGCAATCGAAATGAAGTTATAATAAATGTAAAAAGTAAAGGCGTATATATAGAGCAAGTAAAATCTAATTTTTTGGCGCCAGTTGATTAAATTTGTAAAAAAAATAAATAGTAAAATGAAAATTACTTGGGGAACTAAATTAGTTATTTTTATGGCCATGTTCATGGGCTTTATTATATTAATGGCTGTAAGAATGATGAAGGAAGACATTTCATTAATTCAAACAGATTACTACGAAAAAGGTGAAAACTATCAAGCTATTATTGACGAAAACAAAGGCGCAGATAGCATTATAAATTTTCAATTTATTCAAAGTTCAATGGAATCAATTTTAGCAATAAAAAACTTAAAGATTAATCCAATTTCAAATGCAAAATTACAATTAATTTATTTGGCAAATAAAGTCAATGATAAGGAATTTGATGTTCAAATTACAGATACAATTACAACCAAATTTGATTTATCAAATTTTGAAAAAGGCAATTGGATTGCTAGGTTAAATTGGAACGATAAAAACGGAAAACATTATTCGGAAAAAAACTTTAAACTCCAATAATTATTCATGCTATTTTTAACTGCTTTCATTACCGGTTTGGTAAGTAGTTTGCATTGCGCTGGCATGTGTGGACCCATTGCATTTGCATTACCAAAACATACCAATTCGGTAAGCCATTTATGGATTACAAGACTGATGTATAATGCGGGTAGAATTTTTACTTATGCACTTTTAGGCGCAATTATAGGAACGCTTGGTTTTCAATTAAAGTTAGCTGGCTTTCAACAATCAGTTAGCATTTTTGCGGGTATTTCTATTTTAACTATTACACTTTTAAAAATATTTTTACCAAAAATTGCCAATAAAATGGAACTGAACTTTTGGGGAAATAAGTGGTTTGGAAAATTATTTAGGAGTAAAAGCAATGCTTCGTTTTTCATTATTGGAGCTTTAAATGGAATGCTTCCTTGCGGCTTTGTTTATGTAGCATTGATAGCTTCTTTAGCCATGCAATCGGCTTTACAAGGAGCTTTGTTTATGGTGTTATTTGGGTTAGGAACTTTCCCTATGATGTTTGCCATTGCTATGCTTGGGCAAATAGTAAATTTAAAGTTCCGACAACAAGTAAACAAACTTACTCCTGCTTTTGCCATTCTTTTTGCCTGTTTTTTTATCCTTAGAGGACTTAATTTAGGGATTCCATTCATTAGTCCGCAAATTAACAATGCAGCCGAAATAAGTAATGTTTGCGGAGTTAAGGAACATTGATAAATTGCAAAGCATTTAAAATAAAAAAATCCCCAATAGTTTACACCATTGGGGATTTTTTATTTAATTAAATATGATTATTTAATCATAATTTTTTGTGATTGGCTAACACCATCAACAGTCATCGTGTAAAAATAAACACCAGCAGTTAAGTTGCTTACATTGAATTTTACTTCGTTTGCACCAGCAGAAAATTTATCGTTAGCAATGTTCATTACTTCTTGACCAACTAAGTTTACCAACTTAATACTTACATTGTTATTCGATTTTAAATCAAAAGCAATAGTAACATCATTACTTGAAGGATTAGGGAATGCATCACCTAATGAGAATGAATTAGGAACTTCTTTAACTGAAATGTTAATTGATGATAGTTTAACACCTGCATCTATGTATTGATTATTATTGTAAGCAAGTCCAGTAACCCAACCGTTCCATCCATTAGTTATTTTATAAGAAAATTCTTGAGGAACCATTAACGAACCGTTAAAAAAAGTACTAACTAAATCAGTACCTTCATTTGCTCCAAAACGGTATAAAAAATAATTTACCCATTTGTTTGAAGCTGCTGTAACTGAATCTCTTCTATCTTCGTAAGTATAAGTATTATCATAAGTTGTACCATTTTTAAAGAAAAATGCATAACCAACTAAATTATTTACATTGCTTCCACCATTTGAATTAACATTGATTGGAACATTAGGCTTTAAGCTAATTTCAGCCGATGACCAACCTGTAGTAGATGGCTTACCAGTATTGTATTCTGAAGTTAATAAAACAGTATCTATTGATAAATAATTTGTTGGACGTCTTTTAACAAAATCATAACCTAAATAACCATAAGGAGCACTACCCCATGATGTGTTTTTTGGTTTTTTTGTAATCTGTGAACCCGAAAAGTAATATACAAATAAAGTATCTACTATTGGAACAGTAGTTCCAACTCCATCTACTATACTATCAACTCTTCTTACATATGAATATCTGAAATTAATTGAATCTACTGAATAATTAGTAAATTTACTCATTTTCATTGTTGGATCTGCTCCTAAATCAATCGCATCATCTTTAGGATCTATGATTGTAGCAACTCCTTGTAATGTTCTTCCTTGTGAAGCAACACCTTGGTCATCTTTGTAGTTAGCTAATGAATCAAACATCATAAAACCTACATAAGTTTTAAAATCTCCATTTGCTAAAATATCTAATGGATTGTACCAATCTGATCTTTCTGATTTTGAAAGTCCTGATTTTGCTTTAACTTTTCTTGGAGAATTGTCTAAAACACCTTGATTTTTCAAATTAAGGTTTTGTTGTGCAAATGAACCCAATGCAAGTCCAATGCTTAAAGTTGTAAGTATTAACTTTTTCATAATTTATTTTTATTTATTTGTTTTGTGTTTTTAAGTATTTGGGTTGGCAAAATAAATATATTTTGTCACTAACAAAATCATTGACAATAAAAATGTACTTTTAGTTGGCATATTTTTGTCATATAAGTGTAATTTGAATAAAATATTTATAATTCTACCCAATCACCATGGTCTTTTATTAGCTCAATTAGTTCGTTTACAGCATTTTCACTTCCAATGTTTCTTTTTACTACTTCTTTGCCTTTATATAAAGTTATTTTTCCTACTCCACTTCCTACATAACCATAGTCGGCATCGGCCATTTCGCCTGGCCCGTTTACAATACAACCCATAATTGCTATTTTTATTCCTTTCAAATGGTCTGTTCTATTGCGTATTAAGGCCGTTGTTTCTTGTAAATCAAATAATGTACGCCCACAACTTGGGCAACTGATGTATTCAGTTTTTGAAATTCTGGTTCGTGCAGCTTGCAATATACCAAAAGCTATTTGATTGATTCTTTTGTTTTCAATTGCATTGGCAGTCATAAAAATGCCATCTCCAAAACCATCAATTAATAGTCCACCAAAATCGGTTGAACAATGCAACATGAATTTTTCTTCATCGGTTTCTGAACTATAATTATGCGCTAAAACAATTGGATTTTTTACATTCCAATCATTCATTTTGAAAAACAATTCACGTAAAATCGTCATTGGATTTGCCGCTTTTGATTCAACAATAAAAACTACATTTTTTATTCCATTTGCTTGTGCAATTAAGTTTTCAGTAACCGTTTCAGCATTTAATTTAACAAAATTCAAAGTACTTGAATTGGCTATTTGATGTTTGCCTTGCAATATTTCATCAGTTGTAAATAAAGGAAATGCATTTATTTTATCACTTACCAAATTCCAAACCGATGAATGATAAATGGCTTTTAAACCCATTGGCAGCATAAATGCAGCTTTATTTTCACCTAAAAAAATAAAATCTGAACCCAAATCACTCATGTGCCATTTATCGATTGACGCATCATAAATATGTCCAATTGATTGTAAGTCGCTTGCTTGTAAATTTATATTGTTACTAAAATCAATGATTACCCTTGGAACCTGATGTGCTCCAAAATTATATACTTCATGACTTTCACGTCTTTTATATTCAAAGGAACTCCAGTCATTTTTTGTCGAATTATTTAAGTCAATTTGAGGATAATTCTCTTGCTGAATTTGGTTATATCTTTCAATTAATTTTTTTGCCACTGGCACTTCAAATTCGGGATCTTCAGTTAAAGAAACTCTTACCGTATCCCCAATTCCATCTTCTAGTAAAGCACCAATTCCCAATGCCGATTTTATTCTTCCATCATCCCCATCACCCGCTTCGGTAACACCTAAATGCAAAGGATAATGCATGTTATTTTCATCCATGGTTTTTACCAATAATCGGTAAGCTTGCACCATTACTTGTGGATTACTTGATTTCATAGAAAGTACAATATTGTGAAAATTTTCATCCTCAGCTATTCGCAAAAATTCCATGGCACTTTCTACCATTCCATGAGCCGTGTCGCCATAACGGCTCATAATTCGATCGCTTAATGAACCATGGTTAGTTCCAATTCGCAAAGCAGTTCCATGTGCTGCACAAATTTTTATTAATGGAACAAATTTTTCCCTTATTCTATCTATTTCTTCTTGGTATTCTTCATCGGTATAGTCAATGGTATCAAACTTCTTTTTGTCGGCATAATTACCAGGATTTACCCTAACTTTTTCTACAATTTTAGCAGCTAATTCAGCCGCATTTGGCGTAAAATGTATGTCGGCAACCAATGGCACATTGATTCCTTTTTCGTGTAATGCTTTTTTTATTTCAGCTAAATTCTGCGCTTCATTCATACTTGGCGCTGTTAATCGTACTAATTCGCAGCCAGTATTTACCATTCTGATTATTTGTTCCACCGATTTTTGAGTATCCATGGTGTCGGTTGTAGTCATGCTTTGAGGCACAATTGGGTAATCACTTCCAATGTGTAATTCGCCAATTTTTACTGTACTTGTTTTCCTGCGTTGGTATGCCATTCTATTTTCCTTAAAATGTGTCGAGCCTACGGCTCTTATTTGCTAATTTCATTTTTTTTCAACGGGTTGAAACCCGTTGTTACAACATCTGTCGAGCCTACGGCTCTTGTTTGCTTCTTCATTTGTTATAGAGCCAGCGGCTCGGTTCATTTATTAAATATCTATTTCCCCATCAAAAACAAATTTGGCAGGTCCTTGTAAAAATACATTTGTGTATCTATTTTCATTGAACAAATAATTAACCGAAAGGTTTCCTCCTTTAGTTTCTATTTGAAAATGATGTTTTTCGGTATTATCTTTTTTGAATAAATGATAGGCTATTGCGGCAGCAGTTACACCCGTTCCACAGCTATAAGTTTCGTCTTCCACCCCACGTTCATAAGTTCTCACTTTTAAAACTTCATGATGTATAGACACAAAATTTACGTTGATTCCATTGGATGCAAATTCACTATTATACCTAATTTTTTTTGCCTCGGCAACTAAGTCAATTGCATCAACATCTTGGTCAAAAAACTGAACAAAATGAGGTGAACCTGTATTTAAAACAAATAAATTATTTAATCTCCTATCAACTTGGTTTACATTCATCATTTGAAGGCTCACCAAACCATTTTCATAATTGGCAGTATGTTCCCCATCAATGGCAAAAAAAGAAGCTGTTTCATTTACAATATTTAAGTCTTTTGCAAATTGCGCAATGCATCTTCCACCATTTCCACACATGGAACTTTCGCGACCATCGCTGTTAAAATATTGCATATAAAAATCTGCATTTTGATGACTTTGCAATAAAATTAATCCATCAGCACCAATCCCAAAACGCCTGTCGCACAAGCTTTCAATGAGCTTTTGGTTATTGGCATCAAATGTTTTGTTTCTATCATCTATCATGATAAAATCGTTACCTGTTCCTTGGTATTTATAAAATTTAATTTTCAAATTTGTGTAATAAATTATCTGGCTCCAAAGCAGTTTCACCCCATTTGGTATGAAGTATATAATTGGTGTTTTGCTTTAAAATAAAAACATCAAAAGGCTTTTGAATTCCGTATATAATGAGCTTTTTTCCTGTGAATTGATAACCTGAAAACCCAACTAACGATTGCCAAAATTCTACAAAAAGAGGCTTTATATTACCATTTTGTTTTACCAATGATTGAAAAGCTAATTTGGTAACTATGCTATCATCTAAAATACTGTCAGTTGATGTTTTTATAAGGTTATATTTTTCTTTGAATTTCTCTAATTCAATCACCGACATCAGGCTATCAATTAAAAATATATCTTTAATATTTGAAAACGCATTTTTGTCATTCATTAACTGCTGAAATTGTTGAATTATTTTTTCTTCAATTAAACTAGAATCAATCAATTCTATGTTAGCAGAATCAGCAATTTCATCATACACATCTCCCCCATTTTCGTCAGCGCTAATGGTAGTTTGCTGGTTATTGGTACTCTTGTTTTTATATTTAAAAGTTATTTTTTTAAATGGCTCCACAAAAGCACTTTTAAACCTACTAACAAATGCTTCTTTATATGTTTGGTTTGCCTTTTGTTCTTCATTGTACTTTTGGTTAGCGTAATAATCTATGATTAAAACTAAGCCTAATACTGAAAACAAAACCCAAACCCAAGCGTAGTTTTTAGGTTTATTGGGAATAATTTCTTTATCGTAATATTCAGCTAATTCAGCTTTTATAATTTTGTCGTGATTCAACGCATACTTATTAAAGTCCGACTTAAAATCAATTTCATTTTTTAATTTTAGTTCAAACGCTTCTTTCTCCTCGCGTGACATTTCTTTGCGCAAGTATTTTTCGAAGTAATAAGTGTGTTTATCGTGTTGCATTTAAATTATTGCGCAAAATTCAATTTTGTTTTGATAGCAGCAAATTTATTATTTAACGCCCATCTACCAAAAGGTTATTTTTAAACAATTACGATTTATTTTTATTCTAAAAAAGTGAAAATTTAAACAATAAACTGAAATATTTTATTTACAAAACAAAAAAGCTGCCCTTTGAAGGCAGCTTTTTGACTTTATTAAAGCATTACAAATTTTTCAAAGCCATTAACTTTTGCCAATGGTTATCTACTCCTTCTTGCGCTTGAACTAATAGTTTTTCGGCATGTTCAGGATTGGAACGTGTTAAAACACTGAACCTAGTTTCCTTGTATAAAAAGTCTTTTACAGGCATAGAAGGTTCTTTGCTATCCACCATAAATCTTTCGCCTTTTGCTTTTAAAGGATTATACCTAAACAATGGCCAATAGCCAGACTTCACCGCATTTTCTTGTTGGTCTACTGCGTGCATCATGTCATATCCATGCGCTATGCAATGACTGTATGCTATAATTAACGAAGTGCCAGGAAATGCTTCTGCTTCTTGAATTGTTTTAATGGTGTGCGTATCGTTTGCCGCCATGGCTATTTGCGCTACATAAGCAGAACCATGCGCAATGGCTTGCATGGCCAAATCTTTTTTACCCGATGCTTTTCCATTTACCGAAAACTTAGCACTTGCACCAATTGGTGTTGATTTTGATTTTTGTCCGCCAGTGTTTGAATAAACTTCCGTGTCTAACACTATAATATTTAAGTTTTCTCCGGTTGATAAAACGTGGTCTAATCCACCAAAACCAATATCGTAAGCCCAACCATCGCCACCCATAATCCAATGCGATTTTTTAACCAAATTATCGGCAATCATGGTTAACTGTTTTGCTTCAAAAGTGGTAAGCGGTGCAATGCGTTTACGTAATTCTTTTACCAACTCACGTTGCTTATGAATTCCAACTTCTATGGTTTGATCCGCATTTAATATTTCATTTACAAAATCAATACCTACAATATCACGTAATCCAAATAAAAGGTGCTGCGCAATTTCTGTTTTCTTATCAAATGCTAATTTAATTCCTAAACCAAACTCGGCATTGTCTTCAAATAATGAATTTGCCCAAGCAGGTCCGCAGCCTTCAGCATTGGTAGTCCATGGAGTTGTGGGTAAATTTCCACCATAAATAGAGGAACATCCTGTAGCATTTGCCACCACCATTCTATCGCCCCAAAGTTGCGATATTAATTTTACATAAGGCGTTTCACCACAACCAGAACATGCACCCGAAAATTCAAATAATGGTTCTAAGAACTGTGTGCCTTTTACAGTGTTTTTGTTAACAGCTAGTCTATCCATTTCTGGAATAGAAAGGAAGTATTCCCAGTTTTCTTTTTCCGCTTCTTTTAATGGAAGTTGCGGTTTCATATTCAATGCTTTTACGCCTGGTTCTGTTTTACTTTCTATTGGGCAATACTCGTAACAAAGGTTACATCCAGTACAATCTTCAATGGCTACTTGTAAAGTGTATGCTTGTGTTTCTTTGTTAAATTCTTTTCCAATTGGCGCTACATGTTTGAACGTTGCTGGTGCATGCTGCAACAATTCTTTTTCGTAAACTTTTGGCCTTATGGCAGCATGCGGACAAATTAAAAAACACTTGCCACATTGCGAGCAAGCCGATGCATCCCAAACAGGAACAGAGTCTGCAATGTTTCTTTTTTCCCATTGTGTAGTTCCAACCGGATAAGTTCCGTCAACCGGAAATGCACTTACTGGTAAATCATCACCTTCAAATTGAATAATTTTTGCTAATACATTTTTTACAAATTCAGTGGCATCATCCGATACTGGTTTATCGCTTGCAAGCTTACCAGCAATGTATTTGGAGTAATCTATTTCAAAAAGATTTTCCAAAGTTTTATCTACTGCCTCAAAGTTTTTTTGAACTACCTGTTCACCTTTTGCCGCATAAGATTTTTTAATGGCATCTTTAATTTTTTGAATCGCTTCTTCTCTTGGTAATATTCCTGAAATGGCAAAGAAACAAGTTTGTAAAATGGTATTAACTCTGCTTCCCATTCCAGTTTCTCTTGCTACTTTTGAAGCATTAATCACATAAAATTTCAGTTCTTTTTCTATTATTTCTTCTTGAATATGTTTAGGGATTTTATCCCAAATATCTTCCATTGAATAAGGAGTATTTAACAAAAAAGTAGCCCCACGTTCTGCATCTTTAAGCACATCATATTTATTGATAAAATTAAATTGATGCACTGCAATAAAGTTGGCTGAATTTACTAAATAAGTGGAACGAATTGGCTTTTTACCAAAACGCAAATGCGATACAGTTAATGAACCCGATTTTTTGGAATCATACACAAAATATCCTTGTACATAATAATCGGTGGTATCACCAATAATTTTAATGGAATTTTTGTTGGCACTTACAGTTCCATCGGCACCTAAACCATAAAACAAACCACGGAACAAATGCTGTTTATCCAAACAAAAATGCTTGTCGTAATCTAAACTTGTATGTGTTACATCGTCATTTATTCCAATGGTAAAATGGTTTTTAGGAGAAACATTTTTCATTTCATCAAAAATACCTTTTACCATGGCCGCGTTAAACTCTTTTGATGCCAAACCATACCTGCCTCCTGTAACTTTTGGAAGCGTTCCTTCCCAACCTTCTACCAAAGCATTTACCACATCCATGTATAAAGGTTCGCCAATACTTCCAGGTTCTTTACACCTATCGAGTACCGTAATTTTCTTTACTGATTTTGGTATTTCTTTAATAAATTCCTTTACCTCAAACGGACGGAATAAACGAATATATATATAGCCAACTTGTTCGCCATTATTGTTTAAATATTCCATGGTTTCATCCACAGTATTTGAACCAGAACCCATCATGATGATGATTCTATCCGGATTTTGATGTCCGTAATATTCAAATAATTTATAATTCCTGCCTGTTAATTCACCAAACTTTTTCATCATTTGGTTTACTACAATTGGAACGTTTAAGTAAAATTTATTTCCCGCTTCACGACTTTGAAAAAACACATCTGGATTTTGCGCAGTACCACGAATAGAAGGATTTTCGGGCGACATGGCATGTTGACGATGAATTAAAATATCGCGTTCATCAATCATTTCTTTGATAATTGCATCTTCAATTACATCTACTTTCATTAACTCATGCGAGGTTCTGAAACCATCAAAAATATTTAAGAAAGGAATTTTGGAACGAAGCGTAGCTGCTTGCGCAATTAACGCCATGTCCATTGCTTCTTGTGCATTTTTACCAAATAGCATGGCCCAACCAGTTTGGCGCACCGACATGACATCAGAATGATCGCCAAAAATAGAAAGTGCATGCGTAGCTAAAGCACGTGCTGCAATGTGAAAAACTGTTGGAGAAAGTTCGCCAGCAATTTTATACATATTGGGAATCATTAATAATAATCCTTGAGAACAAGTAAATGTAGCAGCCAAAGTTCCGCCTTGCAAAGCACCATGAATGGCACCAACTGCTCCGCCTTCACTTTGCATTTCCATGATTCTAGGAATTTCACCATAAATATTTGTTTTACCTGCAGCCGACCACTCATCGCAATGTTCGCCCATGGTAGAAGAAGGTGTAATGGGATAAATAGCACAAACTTCATTTGTTTTGTAAGCAATATAAGCTGCTGCTTCATTGCCATCCATAATTTTTATATTAGCCATAACTGATTTTTGTTTTGATTGCTAAACCAATAATATTTGATAAAAATATTAGTTTAGAAAAGACTTAAACTAAATGAGATACAAAGCTAATGCGATATAAAAAAGTTAAAATGATTGCAGTCAAAAACCTTTGTGAGCGATGTTAGGTTTTGAAATGAGAGGAGAAATAAAAAAAATGATTGAATTAAAGTCCGCTTGCCAACACATCGGCAATGTGTAAAAAAGTAAAGTTATATCCTTTTGTTTCTGCAATACTTTTTAGGTGAATAAGGCAACTGTAATCGGTTGAAATAATATTTTGAACACCAGTTTCTTTAAAGGAATCTAGTTTTTTATTTCCCATATGAACAGAAAGTTCAGGATTGGTAACAGCAAAACTTCCACCAAATCCACAACATTCATCCTGGCTATTTATTTCTACTAATTCTAATCCTTCTACTTGTTCTAAAAGTTTGCGTGGTTGGGCTTTTACATTACATCCATTTAAGCCTGTGCAAGTATCCATAAAAATGGCTTTTCCATTGAATTTAGCACCTAAATTTTCAATATTAAGTACATCAACCAAAAATTCACTTAACTCAAAAGTACGTTTTTGTAACTGTCTAAACTTATTATGAAAGGAAGAATTTTGAAACAATAAATCATATGAATTTCTAATCATTCCTGTACAGGCTGTTCCACCACAAACTAGGTTTCTATCTGGCGTAATTTCATTTAAAAGTTTTTCACTTACTTGTCTGGCTTCATTCCACTGGCCTGCGTTAAATGCCGACAAACCACAACATGTTTGCTCAATATTATAATTAACCTGACAGCCTGCTTTTTCAAGTACTTTTACCATATTAAATCCTGTTTGAGGATTAAATTGATCAATAAAACAAGGAATAAATAAATCTACTTTCATTTAAATATATTTTTACAATGATGCCTTCTCTGCTGAATAACTTTTAAAGTTTTTAATTTGAACAATAAACATTAAACCTATAAAGAAATAAATGGCTAAAGCTACCACAGAAAGACGCATATTATGAGTCATTCCATTTAATAAACCATAGCTAAATGTTCCCAATACAATGGCAAATTTTTCACAAACATCGTAAAAACTAAAGAATGATGCAGTATCTTTTGTGTTTTCCGGAATTAATTTTGCGTAAGTGCTTCTAAACATGGATTGAATTCCACCCATTACTATTCCAACCAATGCTCCTAAACCAATAAAATGTATAATAACTTTTTTTATTTCCATGCCACCAATGTTAAAATATTCAGGAGTATCTCTGATTGAATAAGCTAAAAAACAAATAATAATCCAAACAGAAATGGTAATAATTAAAGTATAAATATTGCCAATGGCAGCCGAAATTCTTGAAAAAGCCCAAGCACCTAAAATAGCTATTAATTGAATAACCAAAATAGTTCCA
>CAIUQQ010000185.1 GCA_903901345.1 uncultured Bacteroidota bacterium
AGATGATTTTAGAGCATCTGGAAGTGGAAATATTGACTACGATGGTTCTAAAATACCCATAGAAGTAATTAAATTGGCTAAAATAGTAAAAGAAAAGCTGAACATGCAAACCATGGCCATAGATATCCTTCCTAATGAAAACGAATATATTATTGCAGAAGTAAGTTATGCATTTGCTATAGATGAGGGAGAATGCGATTTTGGTTATTATGACTCTAATTTAAATTGGATCAATCAAAAATTTAATCCATACGAATTCATGGCAAAGTTATTTATTTAAAACTATCAATTATTTTAAGTAACCTAATTTGCAAATTCAAATGACAGATAATTCCCAACTAAAAGTTGCGGCATTCTTTAAATCTAACTATCCCGAAGGTAGTTCACCCATGGAAGTTCGATTACACCTTTACATGAGAGCACTGCAATCAGCAGGAGCAGAAGTAACCATTTTTGTTCCATCAAGTACCCAAAACAAGGAACAAATTTGGGATCATGTAAAATACAAATATTTATTAACTGATAATTTGTTTGGATTTTCAAACTTAAAAATTCATCAATATTATGCCCAATTGATACAAAAAAATTTACATGGGTATGATGTTATTTTTACTTGTTTAGATAATGATAATCAAATAAAGCACTACATAAAAGCCGTAAATTCCTTTGGTGGAAAATTGGTAATGGAAATGAATGAAAACCCTTATTCAATTATTGGAAGCCGTAAGGATTTTAGATTTATGCTTTTTTGCAAAAGATGGTATTTTTTAAATTTTGTGGCTCCTAAAGTGCATGGACTCATTGTTATTTCAAGAAACTTGGAAACTTTATTTAACAGATATAAAAGCAAAAAAAACTATATAATTAGGGTTCCAATACTTTCTGCAAATTTTGCCACCAAAATAAATAAAACACCAAAAATAGACCATCATTATATACTTCACGCTGGCTCATTAAGCGAACAAAAGGATGGAATAAAAGCAATGCTAACGGCATATAAAATAGCAAAAAGCAAATTAAATAGAGAATTGTCTTTTTTCTTTACACAAAATAAAGGTTTACCTAAATTATTGCGATGGATAAATCAATTCATTTCATTGAATCAATTTGAAAAAAATATTGTTTTTAAAGGAATATTAAGCCCAAATGAATTAGAAAAACTTTATGCAAGTTGCGATTTGGCTATAATTAATAAACCGAAAAATTTTCAAAATGATTTTAATTTTTCATCTAAAATTCCTGAATTAATTCAAAGAAAAATACCATTAATTATTTCAAGAACAAAAGAACATGAGTTTTACTTCCGTCATGATTATAATTGTTATTTGGTAGAACCTAATGATGAGGAGGCAATTGCTAAAGGAATTATAAAAATTATTACGGATAAAAAATATGGTGAATTCATTGCAGAAAATGCTTCTAAATTAATTGAATCCGATTTTTACTTTTTAAATCACCAAAAATCACTTTTTGAATTTTTTAACAATGTAAAAAGTTCATGAATCCATTATTAGTAAAAGCATATTCTTCTTTATCTTTATTATTATCTCAAAAAGTAAATAAACGGATAGTAGTTTTTGAATCAGACGATTGGGGAAGTTCTAGAATGCCTAATATAGAGGCTTACTTAAATTCACTAAAAAAGGGGTATCCGGTAGATAAAGATGTTAATAGTCAATTTGACTGTTTGGAATCGTCAGCTGATTTACAAGATTTATTTGATTTAATTTCAAGTTTTAAAGATACCTATTCTAATCATCCCGTTATTACCACCAATTTTTTAGTAGCAAATCCTGATTATGAAAAAATTCAAAATCATGGATATTCTCAATATTATTATCAAACCCTTGATGAAACTTATCAAAATAGTCAAAATACTAGCAAAAACCTTGAGTTATTAAAAGCTGGAAAAAAGGATAATTTGGTTTCAATACAAAACCATGGCAGAGAACATTTGAATGTAAATAGGTACATGCATGATTTGATAAAAAATGACGCTAATGCTCATTATTCGCTTAAAAATCATATGCCAGGTATTGTTTTTGAAAACGAGCATAATATTATTTCAAATGATTACGTGGTAGCAATGGAACATAATAATAACCGCGATTTAAATGAAAAAGGGCAAATTATTAAAGATGGATTGATTTTGTTTGAGAAAATTTTTGGTTTTAAAGCAGAATCTTTTATTGCTTGTAATTATGTTTGGCATCCTCTTTTAGAACAACAATTGAATGAATCAGGAATTAAATTTATACAAGGAATACCTGTACAATTTATTCCAAAAGGCCAGTATAAAGGATTCAACCATAAATTTCACTATACTTCACAAACCAATAAATTAAATCAAGTTTTTATTGTTAGAAACGCCCATTTTGAGCCTATTATGGGAGGTGAACAAGCATTAAATACCTGCTTGAAACAGATTCAAAGATCTTTCAATTTAAAAATCCCTGCCATTATTTCAACGCATAGAATAAATTATGTTAGTAATATGGATAAAGAGAATAAACAGAATGGTTTAAAATGTTTAAAGAAGTTGATTGATTCCATCTTAAAAACTTGGCCAGATGTTATATTTATGAGCTCGGTTGAACTTGGTTATTTTTTACAAAGTAAAAAAAACAATAATTTTTAACTCTTGTATATGCGTTTATTTAAATATTTTAGAAATATAATCAAATTTGTAAAATTTGGGGGAATTACAACCTTAGAAATAACACAAAAAACAGGCTATGAATCACTCAAGGGTTTAAAAATTGTAATTACTGGGGGTACTTCGGGTATTGGCTTAACAGTGGCTAAAAGATTTATTGAAGAAGGTGCTACTGTTTTGATTACTGGTAGGTCTGAACAAAAACTTAGTGAAGCCAAAGCAAAAATTGATAGTTCCAATTTACTTACTTATCTATGGGATTTAAACGATTACAATCAATACAATAATCACCTGAAGATCATCTTACAAAAAACAAGTAAAATTGATGTCTTTATCAATAACGCAGGTATTTTGACTAATTTGAACGAAAAAAACAATCAATTAGAGGATTGGAATGCTATTTTTAACATAAATCTTAAATCTATGTATTTTAATACTTTATGGATTTGTGAAAATTTACTTACTAAAAATTCAATCGTAAAGGTAATAAATATTTCATCGATGAGTGAGGCTATATACGAAGTTGATCCTTATAATATTTCAAAAAGTGGCATTTCATCTATGGTTAAAGGATTTGCCAAAGAATATGCTGCCAAGGGTTTAATTGTAAACGCCATAGCACCTGGTGTAGTAGCTACAAAAATGACTAATTTAGAATCTCAAACTAATGCCTACAGAGAAAATAATCCTTCAAAAAGAAATGCAGTTCCGGAGGAAATAGCGGAATTTATTTTATTTATTTCTTCTTCATCATGTTATTATTTACAAGGGCAAACTATTTTTATTGATGGAGGTGAATCAATACGTTAATGTCACGCACTTTATTGGCCATTTATAGTCCTGTTACCGTTTTTGACAACCAATTTTACAAATTGGTAAATTCAATAAAAATACAAAACACCCAATTATTTGAATGGATAATTGTAAACTATGGTAATTATAAAATTGATCAAAATAAAATTGATGAATTGAACTTTATAATTCCTAATCTAACTATTAAAGTTATTCAACAAGATTTCAAGACTAGATATGCTGCTACACGTTTTGTGTTTAAGAATTTGGAATATGATTATTTGATGGCCATTGATAACGAATTTATTTTGGCTGAAGGTGCTGTTGAAACCGTAATAAATGAATGGGAAATTATTAAAAAAAATAAAATACCAATTATAGAAATAAGAGGTCTATCAAAAGATATTGAAGGAAACATTATTTACAATAATTTAAATAATTTAAATGAAAAAAAATATTTAGAGGGTAATTGGCAAAAATTGCACCTCAAACAAAAAATCAGTTTTGAAGCATTACCAAGTTGGGACTTGAAATATATAAAGAATAATCTCAACTTAAAACATTGTGACAATGTAAATCATAAAGGATATGAAGTTAAAACTGTCAATATTTGGTCCTCAATTGGACTGATTGGAAATACGCGAGTTATTAATAAAGTACTAAAAATACAATCCATCAATGATGCAAAAACAATTGATAGAAACCCAAAAGTTGAAAT
>CAIUQQ010000186.1 GCA_903901345.1 uncultured Bacteroidota bacterium
CCACCGATATTAGTGGGATTACCTTTGGCTGTTTTATTATTTGCTGTTTCAATTGGCATCATTAATCTGCTTTTGATCACACAATTACATTAATTGATAAATTAAACTCAGTAATGTTTATGTTAGGTTTTTTACCGTTTGTGTAAGCATATATTTGGTTTGTTTTTTTATTATTTCAACACAACAATTGAAGTTTTAAAACAAATTCTCCAAGAAGACGAAAAGCAAAAGAACCGTTAAGTTTATAAATACATTTCAACTAAAACACTTCGAATTTATTCAGCCACTTTATTTCCAAACTTTAGTTTCCGGTACAATTTAAAAAGAGCAGTATTAGTAAATGTTCTTATCAATTTAACTTTTAGCCAAATTATAGGATACATTATCCAATTTTTTATTGCCACTGGCAAAGGAAAATTATTCCAGCCAAAATGAATATATTCTTTATAGCCTTCCATTCGCTTTTGGTAAGTAGCTCCTTGAATATCGTAAAAAGCAAAGATTTTATCAATAAAAATGGCTTTGTTAGCTTGGTTTTTGAAAAATAATGCAAACCAAGTATTATCGGAAACTAATTTATAATTGATATTGTAAAAGCCAATTTTTTCAAATGCATTTATGTTTGTAAACGTAGCTTGATGGCAAATAGGATAATGCGAGAAAAAATCGGAAAATGCAACCTGTTTCCCATTAATATAATTAATCCCAGTTGGTTCATTTACAGTTTGTACTTTTCCATAAATAAGTTCAAAATCTTCCAGATTTTTGTTTTCAAAAATGCTTGCTAAAACTTCATTATTATAAAATGAATCACCAGCATTTAAAAAGTAAACCCATTCGCCTTTTGCAGCTTTTATTCCTTTATTCATGGCATCGTAAATGCCTTTATCTGGTTCAGAAATTAACGTTCCAATTTTATCATCAAACTGTTTTGCTACTTGTAAGGTATTGTCTTTTGAACCTCCATCTACCAAAATAAGTTCAAAGTTTTGGTAAGTTTGATTGATGGCCGATTGCCAAGTTTGAGCTAATAATTGCTCAGCGTTAAAAGTTACTGTTATTAAACTTATTAATGGATTCGACATTCTTGAGGTTTAAAGTATTTATAAATTGTAAATCCTTTTACTAAAACTTAGGACAATTACATTTTCTGTTTCTTGCAATTCCTTTTTTACTGCCACAAGAAGTTACAGTACTTAAAAGTACAATTGATAGTAAACAATAAATGAGGATTCTATTTATTTTCATGGTCGCAAATTAAATAAATAATTGTTTTACCATAATAAATTACTTTTGTACTTTCAAATATGACCGAATCAGAACCTAATAATGACTTAAAAAAAAGCTATACCAAATACACAAAAGTATTGGTTATGCTATTTCAAATTATAATTTTGATGTTAATTTTTACATTTTTAGGGAATTGGATTGACAAAAAGTATGAGCATAAAACACCCTATTTAACCATTATTGGCGTATTTGTTGGTATGGGAATTGGTTTTTATAACATGATAAAAAATGCGTTTAATGAAAAATAACATATAGAAAATGAATAAAATAATCTCTTTTTTTCTAATTAGTATAGGCTTAAGTATTTTTATTGGCATTGCAACTTTTATGGCGATTGATTATTTTCAAATCAACCTAAATAAAAATGATGCAATTTTATGTATCAGCTTTTTTTGCATAGTAACTTGTTTAGTGTTTTTTATCAGTTATTTGGGAATGAAAAAAGGCCATCAGGAATCAATTTCTTATTTTTATGCTGCCTTAGCTATCAGATTTATAAGCACTTTGTTGTATATTTTGTTTTATGTTAAAACCCATAAAGGGTACCAAATAGCATTCATTTTCTACTTCTTGTTGCTATTTATTTTATTTATTATATTTGAAATATATAAACTTACTACTAAATTGCGCTCCGATTCAGAAAGAAAATAAGTACCAAATGACTCATATAAAAAGTTTAAAATCAATATATTACACAACAAAAACATCCTTTTTAACAATTGTATTTTGTTTCATTTCTGTTATTTTATTTGCAAATCAGCCATCTACAAACACAATAGCTGACACTACTTCAGTTGGATTGGACAGTGAGCATGCAAATTCAAATGCTACTCATGAAGAAAGTCATGGTGAAGAAAAATTCAATATTAATAAAACCATTATGGAGCATATTTCTGATGCTCACCAATGGCATTTATGGGCTCACACTAGTTTACCTTTACCTGTAATTATTTATACTAACAAAGGAATTGAAGTTTTTTCAAGTGCGCACTTTGGTCACGGAGAAGAAAGCCATACTTACCAAGGAAATTACTCTTACCAATTAATTCATGAAAAAATTAAAGTGGTAAATGAGCAAGGTGAAGTTAATCCTAATATTATGGTTTTAGATTTTTCTATTACTAAAAACGTAGCAAGTATGTTATTAGCAGTAATTTGTTTAATTATTATATTTTTAAGTGTTTCCAAATCATATGCAAAAAGAGGTGTAGGTGCACCTAAAGGTTTGCAAAGTTGGATTGAACCATTAATTATTTTTGTAAGAGATGATATAGCTGAACCTAACTTGGGTAAAAGAACAGCTAAGTTCATGCCTTTTTTATTGACTATATTTTTCTTTATTTGGTTTGTAAATATGTTAGGATTAATTCCATTTTTTCCAGGTGGAGCTAATGTAACAGGTAACATTGCAGTAACAATGGTATTAGCAGTTATTACATTTATAATTACAAATTTAAATGGAAAAAAAACTTATTGGGGACATATATTTTTACCACATGTGCCATGGTGGTTATATCCGCTAATGGTAGTATTAGAAATTATTGGTATTTTTACAAAACCTATTGCTTTAATGATTCGTTTGTTTGCAAACATTACAGCAGGTCATATTTTAGTGTTAAGCTTAGTTTGTTTAACATTTATTTTTAAATCATTAACAGTAGGTATAGTTGCCGCACCGTTTATTGTATTTATTAGCGCTATTGAGTTGTTGGTTGCATTTATGCAAGCATTTATTTTTACTATGTTAGCCGCATTATATATAGGCATGGCATTAGAAGAACCTGCACCAGAAGCACACCATTAATCAATAAATCAATTTTAAAATTTTAAACTAAACTAAATAATAACTAAAATGACAGGAAGTATCGCTGCAATCGGAGCTGGACTAGCCGCAATCGGAGCTGGACTAGGTATTGGAAGAATTGGTGGATCTGCTATGGAAAGTATGGCACGTCAACCAGAATTCGCTAACAAAATTCAAACAACAATGTTAATTGCTGCAGCATTTGTTGAAGCAGTAGCATTATTTGCTTGTGTTATTTCTTTATTAGGCCTAGGAGGCAACTAATAAAAAATTAGCATAAAAAGCCCGGTTAAATTTGAAATCGGGCTTTATTTTATTTTAAAAAACTAACAAAATTATACCATGGAATTAGTAACCCCAAGTATTGGTTTATTATTTTGGAGTTCATTGTCTTTTTTTATACTATTTATAGTATTAACTAAGTTTGCATGGAAGCCAATTACTAAAACCTTAAAGGAAAGAGAAGATAGTATTGACGAAGCTTTAAAGTCGGCTGAAATTGCTCGTTTGCAATTAGAAAGTTTGAAAACTGACAACCAACGTTTGTTAAATGAAGCTAGAGTCGAACGCGATAAGTTATTAAAAGAAGCCAACGAAATTAAGGATCAAATTTTAGCGAAAGCTAAAGGTGATGCTAAAAGCGAAGGTGATAAAATGATAGCGGCAGCCAAAGAAGCAATTGAAATGGAGAAAGTAAACGCCATGAATCAATTGAAAACTCAAGTTGCTGTACTTACAGTTGACTTAGCTGAAAAAATACTTCGTAAGAAAATGGAAGACAGAAGCCAACAAGAGGTTTTTGTAAATGATAGTTTGAAAAATATAACACTGAACTAATTATATGTCAGATTATAGAGTAGCCAGTCGTTATGCCAAATCATTAATTGATTTAGCAACAGAACAAAATATTTTGGATGTAATTTGTGCAGATATTAAATTATTAAAACAAACTATTGAAGAAAATAATGCTTTAGAAAACTTGCTTAAAAGTCCAGTTATTAAAGGCGATAAAAAAATGGCAGTTATTACTCAAATATTTGCTAGTTCGTTTAATAAATTAACTATTTCATTTATAGCTATTATTACACGTAAACAACGTGAAATGGTTTTAGTTACTATTTGTGAAGCTTTTATAGCTCAATTTAACGAAATTAATAAAATTGCTACTGCAACAGTAAAAACTGCTACAGAAGCATCAGCTGAAATTAAAGCTGAAATTCAAAACTTTTTACAACAACAAAGTGGTAAAAACGTAGAACTTAAAATGCTTGTTGATTCATCTCTAATTGGTGGATTAATGATTCAAATGGAAGACCGTTTGTATGATGCAAGTATTTCCGGTAAATTACGCAAAGCCAAACAACAGTTATTAAACACATATATCTCAAAATAAACAAAAAATTATTATGGTAGAGATTAGACCTGACGAAGTATCAGCAATTATCAGAGAGCAATTAAGCAACTTTAAAACAGATGCTGAATTACAAGAAGTAGGAACGGTACTTCAAGTGGGCGATGGAATTGCCCGCATTTATGGATTAACTAAAGTTCAATCTGGAGAGTTAATTGAATTTGCAAATGGAGTACAAGCAATTGTATTAAATTTGGAAGAAGATAATGTTGGAGCTGTATTATTAGGCTCAAGCGATTCAATTATAGAAGGTGATACAGTTAAAAGAACTGGTAGAATTGCTTCTATTAAAGTAGGACCAGGAATGGTTGGCCGTGTAGTGAATACATTAGGTTTGCCTATTGATGGTAAAGGACCTATTGCAGGTGATTTATACGAAATGCCTTTAGAGCGTAAAGCTCCAGGTGTTATTTATCGTGAGCCTGTAAAAGAACCATTACAAACTGGTATCAAAGCTATTGATGCTATGATTCCAATTGGTCGTGGACAACGCGAATTAGTAATTGGTGATCGTCAAACTGGTAAAACTGCCGTTTGTATTGATGCAATTATTAATCAAAAAGAATTTTTTGAAGCGGGTAATCCTGTATATTGTATATACGTTGCTATTGGTCAAAAAGCATCTACAGTTGCACAAATTGTAAGTACTTTAGAAGCTAATGGAGCTATGAAATATACTACTGTTGTAACGGCTACTTCATCAGATCCAGCTCCAATGCAGTTTTATGCTCCAATGGCTGGTGCTGCAATTGGTGAGTTTTTCCGTGATTTAGGAAATCCTGCTTTAGTGGTTTATGATGATTTATCGAAACAAGCTGTAGCTTACCGCGAAGTTTCATTGTTATTACGTAGACCTCCTGGACGTGAAGCATATCCTGGTGACGTGTTTTATCTTCACTCTCGTTTACTAGAACGTGCTGCAAAAATTAATGCAACAGATTCTATTGCGCAAGCAATGAATGATATTCCTGAGTCTATCAAACATTTGGTTAAAGGTGGTGGTTCATTAACTGCTTTACCAATTATTGAAACTCAAGCTGGTGACGTTTCTGCATACATTCCAACTAATGTAATTTCTATTACTGATGGTCAAATTTTCTTAGAGTCAAATTTATTTAACTCAGGTATTCGTCCAGCTATTAACGTTGGTATTTCGGTATCACGTGTGGGTGGAAATGCTCAAATTAAATCAATGAAAAAAGTTGCTGGAACTTTAAAATTAGACCAAGCTCAATACCGCGAGTTAGAAGCTTTCTCTAAATTTGGTTCTGACTTAGATGCTGCAACTAAAGTTGTTTTAGCAAAAGGGGCTCGTAACGTTGAAATTTTGAAACAAGGTCAGTTTTCTCCTTTACGTGCAGATCAACAAGTAGCAATTATTTATTTAGGAACTAAAGGGTTATTATCAAATGTTCCTGTTAATAAAGTTCGTGAGTTTGAAGCAGAGTTTTTAAGTTTTATGGAAAATAAACATAAAAACACTTTAGATGATTTGAAAAAAGGTTTAACAGATGATGCTTCTGCAATACTTGAAAAAGTTTGTAAAGAATTATCAGCAAAATACGTAGGTTAATTATAGTAAAAAGTTGATAAGTTGATTAGTGAAATGTGTTTACACATTTCACTAATCAACTTATTAACCAATCAACTAATATAAAATGGCAAATTTAAAAGAAGTTAGAATAAGAATAGCATCGGTTACTTCCACCCAACAGATAACCAAAGCCATGAAGTTGGTTTCGGCTACTAAGTTAAGAAGAGCCCAAAATGCCATTACCTTAATGCGTCCATATGCAGCTAAGTTAAATGGTATTTTAAGCAATTTGTCTGATAGCATTGATGTTGATTCATTGAAAGTTTATTTTGATGCTAGACCAATAAAAAATGTATTGATAGTAGTAATTACTAGCGATAGAGGTTTGTGCGGTTCATTTAACGCAAATGTTATAAAATTAGCGAATAAAACCATAGCTGATAAATATGCTAGCCAAAAAGTAAATGGTGGTGTTAGTGTATTAGGAATTGGCAAAAAAGGTCACGAATATTTTTCAAAACAATCATTTAATTATATCGATACTTTTAAAGAGTCATTGCTTACAGCAAATGCTGAAACAGGATTTAATATTGGTGAATTTATATTGAGTAGTTTTAAAGCGGGTAAATTTGATGCAGTAGAAATAGTTTACAATCAATTTAAAAATGCAGCTACTCAAATATTAAGTGCAGAACAATTTTTACCATTTGATACTAAAAGTTTAGTAGTAAATTCAGGTAAGAAAAACGATTATTTATTTGAACCTAATAAAGAAGAAGTATTATTAGAATTAGTTCCACGCATTTTAAAAACGCAAGTTCTAAAATCAATGTTAGACTCTTTAGCTTCTGAACATGGCGCTAGGATGATAGCAATGGATAAAGCTACTGATAATGCTGGTGAATTATTGAAATCACTAAAAGTAGAATACAACCGAGTTCGTCAAGCAGCAATTACTACTGAAATTTCAGAAATTGTTGGTGGTGCAGCAGCATTAAGTTCTTAATTTTTAAATAATAAAATATTGAACGGCAAGTAATTTAGTTTACTTGCCGTTTTTTTTGTTTGTATACTTTTATAAATAGCTATTATTGTTTAAAATTTAGCCAAAGTAATGAAATATATCTACTTTTTTATTTTAGTTGCTTTTATCAGTTGCGATAAAAGTTCAACTATCAATAACTCTCCAATTATTGAACAAGGAGTTTTTGAATTATTTACTTCTTCTTTTACTAATAATAGCGTCATTCCCGACAAATATAGTTGTAAAGTTTCCAATCAAGTTTTTATGCCTTTTAGCTGGAAAAATGCACCAAAAGGAACTTTAAGTTTTGTTTTATTAATGGAAGATTCTGATGCCATTCCAGTTGCAGGTTATGTATGGGATCATTTTATATTGTATAATATTTCAGCCAGCGAAAATGCTATTAAAGAAGGCACAAATCAAACAATACCTTTACCTGCTAATGCATTAATTGGTAAAAATAGTTTTGGTCAAAATAATTATGGCGGACCTTGTCCTCCTGTAGGTCAAACCCATACTTATACCTTTAGTTTATTGGCACTTGATAAAGTGGACTTAGGAGTTATAAGTGGTTTATCAAAGGCAGAAATTTTGAGTTTAGCCAATGGACATATTCTTGGGACAGCAAAATATAAAGGGAAATTTACCCAGTAATTGGAACTAAAAACCTTTTAATTCAATGTTTGATGAATCCAATAATTCCACTTGTTTCTTCATCTTTTTTTGAATAACTCCAAAATGATGTTTTTCTTCTTCGTTCACTAAACTAATGGCAGTTCCAGCATTTTCCGCTCGTCCGGTTCTTCCTATTCTATGAATATAATCTTTTGGCGATCGAGGTAATTCGTAGTTTACTACAAATGGTAAAAACGGAATATCAATTCCGCGGCTCATTAAATCGGTGGCAACTAATATTTGTACTTCTCCATTTTTGAATTTACGCAATGCATCTTCTCTTCCTCCTTGGCTTTTTTTACTGTGCATAGCAGTTGCAGTATAGCCGTTATCTATTAGTTTATTAACCACCGCATCTGACCTAAATACAGATGATGTAAAAACCAATACTTGTTTCATTTCATGCATATTTATTAAATATCGCAATAATGGCCCTTTTCTATTTTCTTCTACTGAATAAGCTAATTGAGTAATTAAATTTAAGTTTTGGGTTTCTTGTTCTATTACAATTTTTATTGGGTTATTTAAAAGTACTTCGGTAAATGAAGTAATATCACTTCCTAAAGTGGCAGAAAACAATAGGTTCTGGCGTTTTTTGGGAAGCAATTTTAAAATATTTCCCATTTCTTCTTTAAATCCTAAATTTAACATTTTGTCTGCTTCATCTAATACTAAAACTGAAACATCAGTTAAAAATACTGAATTGTTAGCTACTAATTCTAATAATCTTCCAGGAGTGGCCACTAATATTTCTACACCTTGTAATTGTATCATTTGAGGATTAATAGACACGCCACCATAAACCGCTAACGATTTAATTTTTTGTTCCATTAAACTACTAAATGCTTTAAAAACTTTTTCAACCTGAATGGCCAATTCTCTTGTAGGAACAAGCACTAGCGTATTTACATGTCTGTTTTTAGGAATTGGTTTGCTTTGCAATAACTGTAAAATAGGCACTACAAAACTAGCAGTTTTTCCCGATCCAGTTTGAGCGATTCCAAGAATATCATTTCCTTTTAAAATTTCAGGAATTGCTTGCTCTTGAATAGCGTATGGTTGGGTGTAAAATTGCTTTTCTAAAGCATATAATAAATCGCGAGATAAACCGAGGGAGTTAAATGACATGGATGTTTTGTTAAACAACAAAGATAAGTTTACGAATGGCTTTTGCTATGGAAAGAAATTTATTTAATTATTTTTGAAGAAAGGCTCAAATTATAAAACAAGCCTTAACTTTTTAACTTACACACTTTGTGGGATACTGTCTTTTTTAAACAAAAAAAGCCAAGAGCATTTACACTCTTGGCTTTATTCACTTTATAAAACTACTAATTATTTCACTTCTTCAAAAGTAGCATCTTGTGTATTGCTATCAGTTGCACCAGCATCAGCAGTTGGTTCACCATCTGTTGGTTGCTCGTTTTGAGTAGCCTTGTACATATCTTCGCTAGCAGCAGCCCAAGCAGCATTTAAAGCTTCTAAAGCAGCATCTATTCTAGGTAAATCTTTTGCTGTGTGAGCAGCTTTTAATTCTTCTAAACCTTTTTCAATGGCTTCTTTTTTCTCAACAGGAATTTTTTCGCCATATTCTTTTATCTGTTTTTCAGTTTGGAATATTAAGCTATCAGCCATGTTAATTTTTTCTGCCTCTTCTTTTGCTTGTTTATCGGCATCAGCATTTGCTTCAGCTTCAGCTCTCATGCGTTTAATATCGTCATCACTTAATCCCGATGAAGCTTCAATTCTAATTTTTTGCTCTTTTCCTGTGCCTTTATCTTTTGCACTTACGTGCAATATTCCATTAGCATCAATGTCAAAAATAACTTCTACCTGAGGAACTCCACGAGGTGCAGGAGGAATACCATCTAAATGGAAACGACCTAAACTTCTGTTTTGAGCTGCCATTGGACGTTCGCCTTGCAATACATGTATTTCTACACTTGGTTGGTTATCGCTGGCAGTACTAAATGATTCCGATTTTTTAGTAGGAATAGTTGTGTTAGCATCTATTAATTTAGTAAACACACCACCCATTGTTTCAATTCCTAAGCTTAAAGGAGTTACATCTAATAATAAAACATCTTTTACTTCTCCAGTTAAAACTCCACCTTGAATGGCAGCACCAATTGCTACTACTTCATCAGGATTTACACCTTTAGATGCAGCTTTTCCAAAGAATTTTTCTACTGCTTCTTGAATGGCAGGAATACGAGTAGAACCACCTACTAAAATAATTTCATCAATATCACTAATGCTGTAACCTGCATTTTTCAAAGCGGTTTTACAAGGCTCAATGGTACGTTTAATCAAACTATCAGCTAATTGTTCAAATTTAGCACGGGTAATTGTTTTTACTAAATGCTTAGGAATTCCATCTACAGGTATAATATATGGTAAATTTACTTCTGTTTGAGTTGAACTTGAAAGTTCAATTTTTGCTTTTTCAGCAGCTTCTTTCAAACGTTGTAAAGCCATTGGATCTTTACGTAAATCTATGCCTTCATCGTTTTTAAATTCGTCAGCTAAATAATCAATTAATACGTGATCAAAATCGTCACCACCTAAATGAGTATCGCCATCTGTACTTTTTACTTCAAAAGTTCCAGTTCCATCTACATCATACATTTCTAAAACCGAAACGTCATGTGTTCCACCACCACAATCAAAAACTACTACTTTTACATCTTTCTTTGAAGTTTTGTCTAAACCGTAAGCCAATGCAGCTGCAGTAGGTTCGTTTATAATACGTTTTACAGTTAAACCAGCTATTTCTCCAGCTTCTTTAGTTGCTTGGCGTTGTGCATCGTTAAAGTATGCAGGAACGGTAATAACTGCTTCTTTTACTTCATACCCTAAATAATCTTCAGCAGTTTTTTTCATTTTTTGCAAAATCATTGCTGAAAGTTCTTGAGGTGTATATAATCTACCATCAATTTCTACACGAGGTGTGTTGTTATCACCTTTTTTTACAGTGTACGACATGCGACTAATTTCTTTTGAAACTTGGTCGTAGGTGTTACCCATAAAACGTTTAATTGATGAAATAGTGTTTTTTGGATTAGTAACTGCCTGACGTTTTGCAGGGTCACCAATTTTACGTTCACCATCTTTAATAAATGCTACAATCGATGGAGTTGTTCTACGTCCTTCGCTGTTAGCAATAACTACTGGTTCGTTGCCTTCCATTACTGCAACGCACGAGTTTGTTGTTCCTAAATCTATGCCTATTATTTTACTCATAATCTTTATAATTTTTTACGAATATTGTCAATCATAATGCCAAGGCAATTTTTAACAATAACACAAAAAAAATGGCTTATTTTTTTAAAAATAACAAAAAAATAGCTGCCTTTTGGCAGCTATTATGACAGAATATTTGATTTTTGAAACTAAGATTATCTTTGAAATTGAGGCAATGTGTAAATTAATACAATTGAATTTGAATCTAACGAAATTAACGGTTGTCTGTTAAATGTTCTTGATGTAAAAATACCCAAACCCCCTTTTATATTCGTAAAATCTGTATGCTTTTGTACAAATGAAATATTGGGTTTGTTTACTTCCTGAATGTCTAAAAAATCAGGACCCGCGCCCCAAGTAACATACTCTACGCCTATATATTTTCTGATTACAGTTGTTGGTTGCGTTGCAAAAAATTGTCTCCAATTGTTTAATAAATCTACTGATTTAATACGTTCAGAAACAGGATCGTTTGCATTGTAATTAGTTGTTTCTTTTCCAGATTGTACATAATAATCGTAAAATTTTTCTACAAAAAACGATGGATTGTTTTTAAGTGCTTCTTTATATTTTAGTCTAACTGCCGCATCTATTATATAAGCCGATTTATTTACAAAATACCTAAATGTAAAAAGGTTATTTATGTTTTCTGAAATAGTAATATTTCTTTGTTCAATGTTTTGGTCTCCAATTAAATTACAACTAGAGGTAAATACATTTCCAGTAACAGTATCTCTAATCAATAAATTAACTTTTGCCAAGCCAACTCCAAACCAATTATAAGGATTTGTTTGGTAAATATAGTTTGAATCATTGGCGAAAAAGCCAGCATTTTTAGCAATATTATTTGTTCTAGTACAATTGATGGTATCTTTATTTACAATTAATTGAACTAATAAATTATTCAGGTAAAGTGAGTCGGTAATTTTAGCGGCTTCACTTGCTTTGATTTCAATAGAATTTTGAAAAACTTTTTCAATTCTTAAATATTGCACGGTTTCATTTTTGTCAATAAAGCCATAAACAACGGGTATTTCACGGTAAGGCGCATTTATTTCTAACGAATTATCGCAAGCCATTACGCTTAGCAATACTAGGATTATGATTATATTTTTCTTCATTTTGGGTCGGCAATATAGCTTTTGAAATTTAATTGATTTTATTATATGACAAATAATTTTGATTAAAGGTTTTATTTCTACATTTGAAAAAAAATAAAAAGACCATGAGCGTTCATAAAGAGTATAAAAATATTACCACACATAGCTTACAAGAAATGAAAATGCGTGGAGAAAAAATAAGCATGCTTACTGCTTATGATTTTAGCATGGCAAAAATTTTTGATGAAGCAAAAATTGATGTATTGCTAGTTGGCGATAGCGCTAGCAATGTGATGCACGGTCATGAAACTACGCTTCCAATTACTTTAGATCAAATGATTAGCCATGCGGCTTCGGTAATAAAAGCTGTTAATCGTTGTTTGGTGGTGGTTGATTTACCATTTGGAAGTTATCAAGGGAACTCCAAAGAAGCATTGAATTCTTCCATTAGAATTATGAAAGAAGCTGAAGCTCACGCTGTGAAATTAGAAGGTGGCGAGGAAGTGGTGGAATCTATCAAAAGAATTTTAACTGCAGGAATTCCTGTAATGGGTCATTTGGGATTAACACCTCAAAGCATTTATAAATTTGGTACTTATGAAGTAAGAGCAAAAGAAGATTTAGAAGCACAGAAATTATTACACGATGCCAAATTATTAGAAGAAGCAGGTTGCTTTGCAATTGTTTTGGAAAAAATTCCTTCGAAGTTAGCCAAGCAAGTTACTGAGTTAGTTAAAATTCCGGTAATTGGCATTGGTGCGGGTTCAGATGTTGATGGACAAGTATTGGTAAGTCATGATTTATTAGGTATCAACAAAGATTTTTCACCCAAATTTTTACGCAGGTATTTAAATTTATTTGATGAAATAAAAGGTGCAGTGGAACAATATGTATCTGATGTGAAATCAGTAGATTTCCCGAACGAAAAAGAACAGTACTAAAAAGTGCGAAGTTCGAAGTGACAAAAGTGCGAAGTAAATTACTAAATGGCTCACGTTGTCATCCTGAGCGGAGTCGAAGGAGGCAACTTGTATATGGTCAATAACAAAAAAAGCAATTCCAACTTTGTAATCTTTCAATCTTTCAATCTTTCAATCAAAAATCTCTAAATCAAAAATTTCTCAATCGCCAAATGGTTCAAATCCTATACGAAGACAATCACTTAATAGCTGCTTTAAAACAAAGCGGACAAACGGTGCAACCAGAACCTCACAAACCCAAAAGTTTGGAGGAAGAGGTAAAGCAATACATCAAAGTAAATGAACAAAAACCTGGTGATGTTTTTTTAGGCGTAATTCACAGAATAGACATGCCCGTAAGTGGCTTGGTATTATTTGCTAAAAGCAGTAAAGCATTGGTGCGAATGAATGAAATTTTCCAAAAGCGTGAAGTAGAAAAACATTATATAGCTAAAGTTCATAATTGTCCGCCAAGTGCCACCGGATTGCTCACACATTGGTTGCGCAGAGATGAAACCAAAAACATGACCAAAGCATTTGATGAAGAAGTTACCAAAGCCATTAAAGCACAATTGGAATATACGGTTTTAAAAAAAGAAGGAAGATACAGTTGGTTGAAAATAAAATTATTAACGGGCCGAAAACATCAAATTAGGGCGCAGTTGGCATATATTGGATGTAGCATTGCTGGCGATGTAAAATATGGCGCACAAACACCTAACAGAAATGGAAGTATTTGCTTGCATTCGTTCAGTTTAAGTTTTGTTCATCCGGTAAAAAAGGAGCCTATTTTAATAGAAACCGAAATGCCAACTTTTTTATAAGTAATTCATTCCAATAGGAAAATCTTTGCAAATGGCTTGCAATAAAAAATCAAAATCATTGGTATTATTTACAAAATCTAATCCCGCACAATTTACCACCAAAACCCTTGTATTTGTTTGGCTATTCATGTATTTAAAATAAGTTTCTTGTAAACTTTGAAGGTAATTATCTTCTATTTTTTTTTCATAAACCCTACCTCTGTTCGAAATATTCCATTGTAATTTTTCAATGGGCGCATGCAAATACACCAATAAATCGGGTTGAGGAATTTGAAAATTAATAATTTCAAACATTTGACGGTATAATTTATACTCGTCATCGTCTAATGTATTTTGAGAAAACAACAAACATTTTGCAAAAATATAATCGCTAATAATTGGCTCGCCAAACAATTTATCTTCCACCAATTGTTTTTTTAATTGGTTAAATCGAGCGGCCAAAAAACTCATTTCTAATGGAAAAGCATACCGACTTCTGTTTTCGTAAAATTTTGGAAGAAATGAATTGTCTTCAAATTCCTCCATGATTTTTTTTGCTTTTAAAACATCAGAAAGCATGTTTACTAAAGTGCTTTTACCTGCACCTATATTGCCTTCAATGGCGATGAATTGATATGGAGTTTCAAAAATCAAGAAATGCGAAAATGAACTTATGAACGCAAATTATCTATACAATTTTTCAACTATTGCATTTTTATTTCCACAATTTACTTTTCCCAAATATTAAACAACTAATAATCATTGTAATTCGTTTTGTAGCATATAAATTCTTAAAATTTTTTACCCAATATTTTCAAACTTTACATTTAACAATAACTTTATATACG
>CAIUQQ010000187.1 GCA_903901345.1 uncultured Bacteroidota bacterium
AATATTATAAAAAAGCTGACTTAAAAAGTCGGCTTTTTTTACACTAAAAATTCTAAAAAGTTTAAAAGTTTTGGTATTCTTTTGGGTTTAAATTTTTTACGTCAATTAATAATTGCACTTTTGCAGAATAATGGAAATAAAAACTGCCGAATTTAAAATTGCTGCATCTAACGCAGCAGGCTGCCCCAAAGGCGCTTTACCCGAATTTGCTTTTATTGGTAGAAGTAATGTTGGTAAATCATCATTGATAAATATGTTGGTTGATAGAAAAGATTTAGCTCGCACATCATCAACTCCTGGAAAAACTGTAAGTATTAATTTTTTTCTTATAAACGCAAAATGGCATTTAGTCGATTTGCCTGGATATGGATATGCAAAAAGAAGTAAAACTTTACGTGTACAATGGGAAACAGTTTTAATTGAATATTTAAAAGAAAGAGAAAACTTACAATGTGTTTTTGTATTAATTGATTGTCGAGTTCCTCCTCAAAACAGCGATATTTCTTTTATAAATATGTTAGGAGAAATGGGTGTTCCTTTTATTTTAGTTTTTACAAAATTAGACAAACTAAAAGCAATTGAATCCGCAAAAAACATTGATAAATTCAAAGAAACTTTATTGCTTGATTGGGCGGCTTTACCTCCATGTTTTGAAACTTCATCGGAAAAAGTTATTGGTAGAAAAGAACTGCTTGATTTTATAAATAATGTAATGAATACACCTAAAGAACAATAATTTTGATAGCAGAAAAACAATTTGGATTAGTTGGAAATAATTTAAAAAATACATTTTCAATAGATTTTTTTACCAATAAATTCATTGAAAATAATTTACCTTTTTCCTATCAAAATTTTGAACTTCAAAATGTATCTGAAATTACTCAACTAATTGAATCAAAAAAAGAATTAGCTGGTTTAAATATTACTGTTCCTTTTAAAGAAAGTGTAATACCTTTTCTTCAAGAAATAGACAAAACTGCAGCAGAAATTGGCGCTGTCAATTGCATTAAAATTGTTAGGGAAAATAACAAGTTTTATTTAAAAGGATATAATACAGATGCTTTTGGTTTTAGCCAATCTTTGTTGGAATTTATTCCGCAAGGTTTTACAGGAAAAGCACTTATTTTAGGAACTGGTGGCGCATCAAAAGCAGTTCAATATGCATGCACACTATTAGGAATTGACTATACTTTGGTAACTTCTCAAAGCAGTAAAGCTAACTTCAAAACAATTCGATATTACGACTTAAATGATGCAGTAATAGTGGCTCATAAATTAATAATAAACTGTACTCCAGTAGGTATGCATCCTTATCCAAATGAGTTCCCTGAAATACCCTATTTTGCTTTATCAAAAAAACATTATTGTTTTGATTTGATTTATTTACCTCATGAAACACAGTTTATAAAACAAGCAAAAGAACAAGGAGCAAAGGTTACAAATGGCCTTAAAATGTTGAATATACAAGCTGAAAAAGCTTATGATATATTTTTAGTTTAATAAAATTAATTTACTGTTAGAACTACAACCAGTTCAATTGCATTTAAATTGAATACTTATTGGTGTAAAATAAAAGTGTTTTATTTTGCTTTCAATTATATTTCTATAATAAACAACACTTTAAAATTACAGTTTTACCAATCAGATAAAATGACATTTTTAATCAAATTTATTATTAATTTTGAGAAAATTTTTAATGTTATTGACGTTAGTCTATTTTAATTATGAAAAAACTAGATTGCATTTGTATAGTAGATGATGATGAAATATTTACCTTTCTGTTAAAAAAAACTTTGATGAAGTTGGATATTTGTAATGAAATAACAATTTATACAAATGGGCAAATAGCAATTGATTCTTTGAAACACTTAATAAACACAAGTCAAATTTTACCCGATTTAATTTTATTAGATATAAATATGCCAATTTTAGATGGTTGGACTTTTTTAGATGAATATGTAAAAATTAAAGACAGAATAACAAAACAGATTGCCATTTATATTGCAAGTTCTTCTATTTCAATTGGCGATATAAATAAAGCAAAAGATCATACTGAAGTTGTTGATTTCCTGGTAAAACCAATAAATATTGATACTCTTTTAAATATTAGTTCACCGTTGCGAATAAATGAAATCTAAAATTCATAAAAAATGAAAAACTACGTTTCTGACAATCATTTTGAATATGACAATTTAATGGAAAGGCTTGATAATGATGTTGAATTAATCAGCCAATTATTAGATTTAACAAAAGAATATTTAATTGATTTTATGCCAATATTGGACAATTTGATTTCAAAAAGTGATTTTAATAGCTTGAAATCACATGTTCACAAAATGAAAGGAACGTCCTTAGCAGTTTGCTTTAATAAATTCGCAAAGCAAAATGCAGAATTTGAATTACTTGAGAATTATAATAATGAAATTTTTTTTACTTTAAAAGAAGAAATGATTACTGAAATTAATTATTTAATTAAAATGATTGATGACAAATCGAAAGGAATTATTCAATAAATTAATTCACAAAAAGTAATTTTCCAACTATAGATTTACTTCCATCTTTATTAGCGGCAAAAACTAAATACACACCCGTTGCAACTTTTGATCCACTAAAATTTCTTCCATTCCAAGTAGCAAAACCGCCATTTGAGGTAGTTTCAGCAACTAAATTTCCTGCAATATCTGTTATTTTTACATTTACATTTTCCGCTAATCCTTTTATTGAAATATCACCTGTGAAATTTGGTTTAATTGGATTTGGATAAATTTCAATGCTATTGAAATCAGGACCAGTTTCAGTTGCATCTCCCTTAAAACTTACCATTCCTTTTAACGTTCCAAAGAATACTTCACCAGAATTATTATCAATTCCAATACTTAATACATTATTATCGAGAATTGAACTGTTTTTAGTTGTAAAATTATGAATAACAGTATAACCATCGCTCGATACTAACCAAGCTCCATTATTGGTTCCAATCCATTTTCTATTTGCTCCATCAATAGAAATGCAATTGACATTTTCACCTCCTAAAAAATTAGAATAAACCAAACCTGTTTTTATAACTATTTGCCGTGAATCAAATGAGCCACTTTCAGTTCCGTTAAACACATTTTCAGGATTGCTAAAAATACTTAAACCAGCACTAGTTCCAACCCACATTTCACCTCTTTTATCTTTAACCAAACAGTTAATTGTATTACTTGGTAAAGCACCATTTCCAATATCTTTAGTTAAAACTTTATATGCATCATCTGTTGAATTTGAAACATCTAAACCATGATTATAAACTAAAACGCCACCATCTCTAACATTCGCAACCCATTTATGGTTTTCATCATCTATTGCAATGTTTGAAACATAGTTAAGTCCACCAAAAACATTGCCAATAGAAAAACATTTAATGGTTCCATCGTTCAATAAAACACAAATTGGCTGACCGCTTGAATGGTTGGTAAACCAAAGATTATTTTCACTGTCAAAAACTAAACCCGCTACTCTGCAACTATTTGTAAATGCTTCTTGTAAAACACTATTACTTTTATTGTAAATGTATTCAATTTTACCATTCAAATTCATTTTTATTAACCCATTTCCATAGGAAGCAGCATATAATTTTTCATTCACATTATCGTATGCTAAAGTCAAAATGTCGTGAATAGAATCAGGAGTTAAAGCTGAATTTTGATTAATGTTACTGGTGTTTGTCCAAGTATTATTTTCATATATATATATTCCATTTGACTTATATCCTTCATTGTAGTAAGGCGCATAACCACCAGCAGCATAAAGTTTATTTTTTATATATTTAAAATCTGTTGTTATTTTATCAAAAGGGCCGTTAGGACTAATAAAATCAGAGCCATCATACTGACCACCAGGAAACACTTGAATACCATAAAAATTATCGACAGTTGCAAACCTATCATTTGGTAAAATTATAGCAGAATTTTTAAACTGTTTTCCTGATTTAAAAATACCTTTATCTGTGTTTATTGTACTTACATTTTTTATTGTAGTAATCACTAATTTGCTGTTACAAATAATTAAATCAAACACATTTTCAAAGTCTACATCATTTATTTTTGTCCAAGTATTATTATCAAAAACACTTAAAAAACTATCAATTTCAGCATAAATTAAATTATTGAAAGCCTCTATTTTATTGCTTTTGGAAGAGGTTTTTATTAACTTCCAAAAGTTAAAATCACTTAAGTTTCCACTGTTTAAACTTGCACTATAAATTCCAGTATTTGTAGTTGCATAAATAAAATTATTCAATATGGCAATGTCTAAAATTTCAATATTACTACCGCCAACACCAATGTTTTGGTATGAATCAACAATTTGTTTTTTATTAATGTCAATTACTACAATTCCAAAACTACAAGCTAAATATGCTTTTCCATTATAAAATGTAATATCATTTATTGATTTTTTTCCAATAACAGTTCGTTGTAATATTTGGGGTAAATTTGTAATTTCATTGTTTTGTAATAAATCTATATTCCCGTTTTCATATACTATAAAAAGTAATTTGTTAATTTGATTGCTTCGTAATAATTTTATTTCTACGTCACTTAAACCTGTAACTTTAGAAATTCTTTCCAAATCACCATTTTTTTCGTCATAAGAAAACATGGAACTTGCAGATCCAGCATAAACAGTATTACCAATTACTGCAATTGTTTTGTTTTGCCAATACGGCAAATGAACTCGCCAAGAACCAAGCCCACCTTGAGTTTGAGCTATTAATAAAAAAGGAAAAAATATATATAGATAGGTGGTTATTTTTTTTATCATGATGCGTTCAATTAATACAAACTCTTTTACAAACGTAAATTTGAAATAATTATTTTACAATAATAAGAAATCAAATGGAAAGGCTCAATATTTTGTTTATTTTGCACCCGTTTTATGTGGAGCAAATTAGCTGATTTTATTTTAAAATATAGATGGCAAAGCCTTTTAGCTATTGCAATTATTACTGTTTTTTTTGGGTATTATGCTGGAAAAGTTCAGCTTACCTACGATTTTGCTAAAATTATTCCGGCCGATGATCCCGATTATATTGAATATATAAAGTTCAAAAACACTTTTGGTGAAGATGGAAATGTTTTGGTAGTTGGCGTTCAATCGGACAAAATTTTCGAATATGATTTTTTTAACGATTGGGCTAATTTAACCAATCAAATTGAAAAAACTGATGGAATTGAAAAAGTTGTTTCTTTGAGTAACATGTTTACTATTTATAGAAATGATTCAAGCCAATCGCTTCAATTAAAGCCATTGCTGGAAAGCAAAATAATGAACCAAAACCAATTGGATAGTTTTAAAAGCAAAGTAGCTGATTTGAAATTTTACAAAGGTTTTTTATATAATCCTGAAAGTAATGTAACACTTTTGGCCATTACTTTAAAAAAGGAAAAACTGGATAGCAAAGAACGTATTCCTTTGGTAAACAGCATAGAAGATGCTGCTAATGTTTTTGGTAAAAAATATGGTTGCGAAATGCATTATTCAGGTTTGCCTTATGTGCGGACTATCATGAGTAGTAAAGTAGCCGATGAAATAAAAATATTTATTTACTTATCCATATTTGTAACAGCATTATTTATTTTCATTTTCTTTAGGTTTTTAAGCGCTGTAATCCTTTCGCTTTTTGTAGTTATAGTTGGAGTTATTTGCACTTTAGGAACCATCGCATTATTTGGTTATAAAATCAGTTTATTAACAGGAATAATTCCTCCTTTAATGGTGATAGTCGGTGTGCAGAACTGTATTTATTTGCTCAATGTATATCATCAGGAATTTTTAAAACATAACGATAAAATAAAAGCCATTAAAGAGTTAATAGCCAAAAATGGTTTGGCTTTATTTTTAACAAATATTACAACTGCCATTGGTTTTTGTGTTTTTAGTTTTTCTGGAAGTGCAGTTTTAGACCAGTTTTCAGTGGTTTCTGGAATCAATATTATGTTGATTTATGTTATTAGTTTGGTGTTTATTCCTATTGTTTATAGTTATTTACCACCACCAAAAATTAAACATACCAAACATTTAGAGGCCAAACGTTTGAATAAAGTTTTAGCCTATTGCAATTACTTAATTTACCATAAACGCAAAACTATTTATATTTCTACCATAGTATTGGTTTTGGTAAGTATTGGTGGTGCTTTTTTGGTTGATGGTACTGGTTATGTGGTAGATGATATGCCTGAACAAAATAAGGTTTATAAAGATTTGAAGTTTTTTGAGAAGAACTTAAAAGGAATTTTACCTTACGAAATAGCCATTGATACCAAGCGAGAAAATGGTGTAAAGGATTACGAAACACTTCAAAAAATAAATAAACTAGAGAAAGATTTAGCCAAAGTTCCAGAGTTTAGTAAAGCTGTTTCTGTTGTCGATTTTTTGAAATTTGCAAACCAAGGTATGAACAATGGCGATCCTCGTTTTTACCAATTGCCAGATGTGTTAGCTATAAGCGAAATAGTAAATTATTTGCCAAAGCAACAAGGTAAAACTAACTTACTAAAATCGATGGTTGATACTAATTTTAGAGTGGCTCGAGTTAGTATTCAAATGGCTGATGTTGGCTCAACAGATATTAAAAGAATTCATCAAATGGTGCAACAAAAAGTGGATTCTATTTTTGATAAAACCAAGTATGATGTAAAACTTACAGGAACTAGTGCTATATTTTTAAAAGGAAACGATTACTTAATCAATAACTTGTTAAGCTCTGTTTTTTGGGCATTGTTGCTTAATTCTTTCATGATGATATTTTTATTTGCTTCGTGGCGAATGATGCTTATTTCATTGTTACCAAACATTATTCCTCTATTAGTTACTATTGGAATTATGGGCTTTTTCAATATTCGATTAAAACCATCTACCATCATTATTTTTAGTATTGCTTATGGAATTGTGGTTGATTTTACCATTCATTATTTAGCCAAATATAGGCATAGTTTAAAGAAAAATAATTGGGATATGAGTATAGCCATTCCTGAAAGTTTGAATGAAGCCGGACCAAGTATTATTTATACTGCGGTAGCTCTTTTTGGCGGATTTATTATTTTTGCAGCTAGTTCATTTGGTGGTACAAAAGCATTAGGAATTTTAACTTCTTTATCGCTCATATTTGGAATGCTAATGAATTTATTATTACTACCATCACTATTACTTTCACTCGAAAAATCTATCAATAACAAAAAGGAATTTGAAACCACATTTGTGGAAGTTGAACCGGAAGATTAGTTGATAATTGAAAGCTATCATTTGCTAGTTTTTTAATAAATAATCTCTTTAAACTTTTAAATAATTTAAAACATTTACAAAATAAAAATAACACTATGAAATTTTATAACTTATTAATCAAATACCGTTTTGGGGCTGGAATAGCTTCATTGATCATTGGACTTTTACTTCAGTTTGCTGGCTTAGGAGATATTTGGGCAGCCATTATTTTTTATACCTTATCAGTGATTGCTATTTTTACGCATTTCTTTATTGGTCCACTACGTTTGGTTCAAGAGCCAATGGAAAATGGTGATGTAGAAAAAGTGGAGCGCATAATTAAATCAGTGTGGTTTCCAAGGTTGTTATTTAAACCAATTCGTAGTTCGTATTATACTTTAATAGGCAATATTGCTATGGCAAATAAAGATTTTGATACAGCTGAAAAAAACCTGAAAATGAGTGCTGCAGTTGGAAGTAAAATGGCCGAAAATGAAGGTTCTACCAAAGTACAATTAGGCATGGTGGCTTTGCAAAAAAGTAATTTTAAAGATTCAGAAAAATATTTTAGAGAAGCATTGAAAATTACACTTGATAGCGATAATAAAGCAATGGCTTTACTTGGAATGGTTCAAATTTATATGAACAAAAGAGACATTAGAGCAGGAAAAGATTTTTTGGTAAGGGCTAAAAATTGCAAATCGAAAAACGAACAAGTAGTGGCTCAAATAAAAGATTTAGACAAACATTTGGCTCGTGTTCCAGGGTAGTTTTTTTTTAGTACTTAGTTTTTAGTACTTAGTTAATAGGAGTTATAAGTTATTTGCTTTATGCCATGTATAACAAGTATTGCTAATTGCCTCCTTCGACTCCGCTCAGGATGACAAATAAGGCTTATTGCAAATTGAATTTACTTCACAATCACAGTTCCTATTTTTTTAGTCAATAAATTCCTTTGTTTGATCAAATCCATGTGAATGTGTTGATGAATTTCAAAGTCTTCTTCACTTAAATTGGGTATCAATAATTGTTGGTTTTTTACAATTAATTTATTGATGTATTTGATATGCAAATGTAAAATAGCTGAATCAATATCGCCTTTTATATCTTTAAAAAAACTTTCTAAATTTACAGAAGCTTTCTTTTCCCAAAGCGGACTTAAAGTGTATTCCTTAGCCAATAAATTGGCAGCTAGCGTGGTAATAAGCGGGTTTTGATGGTTAATAAAAAACTTACCATCCAAAGTATTTCCACTTTGTAAAACAGTGTATGATTCTTCTAAAATTAAAGTAACAATTGGATTGTCAATTTCAATTTCTTTTTCTAATAATTGTTTCAATAAATAACTAGCGGCAGTTTCAGTTTCATCAATTAGTTTATCTGAAAAATTGATAATCAAACGAATCAAATCACGTTCTTGATCATCAAAAATAATGGAGTCGCTGAGTAATTCCTGAAACTGTTCTCCATGCGATTTTTCTGGTGGTACAAAACCTTCAAAAGCGTCAATGCTAATATACTCTTTTTCTTTATCGGTTAAAAACTGCTTACGCAATTTATTCAACTCTACTATTAAAATCTGTTCGTCAATATTCATTAAACGAGCACATTCACTTACAAAAATAGAACGCTTAATACTGTCAGGAATTTTGCTGATACTTTCTACAATTTCACGAGTAACAGTAGCTTTTTTTATTGAATCATTTCCGGCATCGGCTAATAAAAGATTTACCTTAAAAGCAATGAAATCCTGTCGTTGAGTTTCTAAATAATTTTTAAATGCATCGCTACCTACTTTCTGACTGTAACTATCAGGATCATCTCCATCGGGAAACGTTAAAACACGCACGTTCAGCCCTTGTTCCAAAAGCATGTCAATTCCTCTAATACTTGCTTTTATTCCAGCCGCATCACCATCAAAAAGTACTGTTACATTTTCAGTAAAACGTTTAATTAATCGAATTTGACCTTCGGTTAATGAAGTACCACTGGAGGCAACCACATTTTCCACACCCGATTGGTGCATGCTAATTACATCGGTATAACCTTCAACGAGGTAAACAGCATCTTGTTTTCTTATTTCATTTTTACCATAATAAAGTCCATAAAGTTCGTTACTTTTATGGTAAAGCAATGTTTCGGGCGAGTTTACATATTTAGGACTATTGGGTTCTTTTTTTAAATATCGGCCTGCAAATGCAATTACTTTTCCGTTTAAATTATGAATGGGGAAAATTACTCGGCCTCGGTAAGCATCAAACTTTTTTCCATCTTCTTTATGTTTAACCAAACCGGAGCTAAACAATAAATCTTCGCTGAATTGATTGGCAATTGCTTTATCGAAAAAGGCCGACCAACTATCTAAACTGTATCCTAAGTTAAATTTTTTGATGGTATCGTTTCTGAAACCACGGTTTTCAAAATAACTTAAACCAATAGCTTGACCTATTTCATTGTTTAATAAAATATCTTGAAAATAATCGTTTGCCCAATTATTTAAAATTTGTAAACTTTCCTTTTCATCACGTTGTTTTTTCTCTTCATCTACGTTTACATATTCTTGTTGTGGCCATTCTAAATTGAACTTTTCGGCTAAAAACTTTAATGCAGGAACATATCCTAAACTGTCGTGTTCCATGATAAAATTAACCACATTGCCGGCTTTGCCGCAACCAAAACATTTGAAAATTCCTTTGGCAGGACTTACAGAAAAGGAAGGAGATTTTTCAGTATGAAAAGGACAAAGTCCAGTTAAGTTAGAACCTCTGCGTTTTAAACGCACATAATCACCAATTACTTGTTCAATATTGGCGGCATATATTATTTCGTCTATTTTAGCTTGAGGTATCAATTTTTCAAAAATAAGGATATTTTGGAAAATTCGAATTGTTAAATTCTAAATTCGAATTTGTTTTGAATTATTGCCCGCAGATTACGCAGATAATCGCAGATGATTTGTTGCTAATGTTGGTTTTTTTAGCATAATAATCTACTTATGAATTGTATTTATAAATCCTATTCATTTTCCATAATTACTTCTTGGGTTTTAGCTTTTTTTATACTGGCTAAATAAACACCTACAAAAACAATGACCATGAAAATTAATTTTTCAAAATTTAATTCATCAGTGGCAAATGTAATAGCAATTAAAGTTGCACAAACAGGTTGTAAATAAATATAAGAACCCACCAAACTACTGCTGGCATGGCGCAAAGCATAAGCATTGAGCACATAAGTTAAAAAAGTGGAACCAATGGTTATAAAGCCTACAAAAAGCCAAATTTTAGGAGTAAAAGTAAGCCATTGAATTTGGCTAAATTCAGCAGCACCAAATGGTAAAACCAATAATGTTCCAAACAAAAAGCTATAAAGAGTAACCGTTAATGGATGGTATTTATGAATTAATTGCTTGGCATAAACCAAGTAAAATGCATAAATAATTGCATTAGCAGCCACCATAATATCACCTAAAACACGTTCGGAATCAAACTGAAATTTACGTCCGCCTACCAACATAATTGCACCTAAACTTGCCAGTAAAACACCCATTAATTTTTGAAACGACAGTTTTTCTTTGTGCCAAATCATAGAAATTACAATCACAAAAATGGGCGTGTTCATCATTAAAACCGAAGCATTAATTGGGGTTGTAATGGATAAGCCTTTAAAGAACAACATCATGTTTGCAGCCACACCAAAAATGGCGCATACTAATAGTTTCAGGTAATCTTTTTTATCAGTAATTTTTTCTTTGATAAATGATTTGTGAAACAAAATAAGGAGCACACTTGCTACCGAAACACGCAATAAAATAAATGCAAAAGGTTTAATATAAAGAGGCATTACCTGCTTTGCAATGCTAAAAGTTGCACCATAAATAATGGTAACAATCCAAAGGGCAATATGAACTTTAACTTTTTGATTCATGAGCAATTATAGCTTCATTGATTTCACTTCTTTTACAAAACGAATGCTCAAAAATACTGCTAAAAAAGTTAGACCAATGCTTAGGCCATACCAAATTCCGTACAAACCTAAATTCATAGAAAAAGTAAAATAATAACCCAATGGAATTCCTATCACCCAATATGCAATGATGGTAATGATAGTTGGCACTTTTGTATCCGACAAACCACGTAAAGCACCTAAACTAACTGCTTGCACACCATCACTTAACTGAAACATAGCAGCTATATAAAGCAATCCAGCTGTAATGAACTGAACGCCAGAATCATTTACACTAATTTCAACTATAAATTGGTTAAATAAAGTAAAAATTAAAGCACAAAAACCCATAAAAACTCCACCTAAAATAATGCCTGATTTACCTGCATAAAGCATGTCGTATTTATTTTTTCGTCCATAAGCATCACCTACAGCAATGCCAGTTCCTGCCGAAATTCCAGTAGCAACCATATACGTTAACGAAGCTAAATTAATGGCTAAAGTATGCGCTGCTTGCTCGCTTTTACCAATCCAACCAATAATAATGGCTGCAGTTGCAAATGCACCCACTTCAAAAAAATATTGGAAACCACTTGGCAATCCAACTTTTAAAATAGACACAAATTGTGTTTTTATGGAAGCGGCAGTTTTCACTAAATAGGGTTTATATTGCTTATGCAGCAAAACATATAAAAGCATGCTGATGAACATTAATGTTCTGGAAATAATAGTGGCCCAACCTGCGCCTTTTAAACCCAAAGCTGGCATTCCCCAATTTCCATAAATAAATACATAATTTAGCAAAATATTTAACGCCAAAGCAATCATAGTAATTACTGCTGCAGGAGTTGTAATAGAAAGTCCATCGCTAAATTGTTTAACTGCTAAAAAAAGCAATAAAGGTAAAGTGCTGTAATTTAACAGTGTAAGAAATTGGTTAGCCAAAGGTTTTACATTTTCGTCTTGTTTGAACCAATCTAAATTATTGCTCAAAAGCATATTTACAAAAATTATAAATACCGACAAAACTAAAGCTACTAAAATAGCAGCTTTAAAATAGTTGACACATTCTTGTAAATTATTTTCTGCTTTTGCTTTGGCAATTAAAGGCGAAACCGCCATTAAAGTTCCTAAGCCTAAAATGGTTATTAAATAATAAATGGCATTTGCCAAACCTGCCGCTGCTAAGTTGGTAGCATCTATTTTCCCAATCATTAAAGTGTCGGCAACACCCATTAACACAATGCCTAATTGCCCAATAATAATTGGCCAACTTAACTTTAAAATACTTTTGAAATAAGGTTTGTAAACTGAATATATTGCTTGCACTTAATAAAAATTAGGGCGCGAAAGTAAGTAAAACAAACGCTCTTCCCGTTGAAATTTTCAAAAAATGATTTGCTGTAAGTTTAAAAAACAAAAAACTTGTAAATAAAATACTGCTAACTGTAAAGGTAAATCCTTATTGTAAATATAATTTTGCTTGTAAATTAACTTAGAAATAAAATAACCATGTTTTAAAATTTGAATTTACAGCCTATTTGCGCTAAAATTTGTTAAAAATAATTATCAGACACAACTGAATTATAAATAGCAAATCAAAATCAAGGATTTAATTGATTTCCGTTAGCAGAAATTTGCAAAAACAATTTCAAAAATTTAATGTTGTAATATTTTATAATATATATTTACATACAAAATGTCAAAAATTGCAATAATAGGGTCTGGTTTTTCTGGAATTAGTTCTGCAGCATACTTATCTGCTGCTGGACATAATGTGCATGTTTTTGAAAAAAATGCAACAGTTGGAGGAAGATCAAGGCAATTAAAAACTGATGATGGATATGTTTTTGACATGGGACCAAGTTGGTATTGGATGCCCGATGTGTTTGAAAGATTTTTTAAAGATTTTGGACATGCTGTTTCTGACTTCTACGATTTAAAATTATTAGATCCTTCGTTTGATGTTGTTTTTAGGGGAAATGATAAAATGTCAGTTCCCGAAAATTTTGAATCATTGTGCAATCTTTTTGAATCAATAGAAAAAGGAAGTGCTGAAAAGTTAAAGCAATTCATGGATGAGGCTGAATATAAATACAAAACTGGTATTGAAAATTTAGTTTATAAACCAGGAATTTCCCTATTAGAATTTGCCGATATTGATTTGATAAAAGGCATGTTTCGTTTGCAAGTTTTTTCATCATTTAGTAAACATGTTAGGAAATTTTTTAATCATCCAAAACTAATTGCTATCATGGAATTTCCAGTTTTATTTTTGGGCGCAATGCCCCAAGATACTCCAGCTCTTTATAGTTTAATGAATTATGCTGGTTTAAAATTAGGAACTTGGTATCCGCTTGGTGGTTTTGGAAAAGTAATTGATTCCATGAAACAAGTTGCAGAGAAAAATGGTGCTATTTTTCATGTAAATGCTACAGTTGAAAAAATTGAAATTGAAAACAATAAAGTAAAAAATATTATAGTAAATGGTATTGAATTTGATTGCGATGCAGTTGTAGCCTCAGCCGATTATCATCATGTAGAAAGCAAACTATTGGATGAAAAATACAGAAATTACGATGAAGCATATTGGGAGAAAAAAGTTTTTGCTCCCTCCTCTTTAATTTTTTATTTAGGCGTAAATAAAAGAATCAATAAATTAGAACACCACACATTATTTTTTGATGAAGACTTAAACCAACATGCGGTTGAGATTTATAAAACGCCAATGTGGCCAACAAAACCATTGTTTTATGTTTGCTGCCCATCAAAAACTGATGATGAAATTGCTCCGCACGGACATGAAAACATATTCCTATTAATGCCAATTGCATCAGGAATAGAAGATTCTGAAGAAATGCGTGAAAAATATTTTAAACTAATGATTTCAAGATTAGAGAAACAAGTTGGTGAAGACATTTTATCGCACATTGATTACAAAAAAAGTTATTGTGTAAATGATTTTGTTTTTGATTATAATTCATACAAAGGAAATGCTTACGGACTAGCAAATACATTAATGCAAACAGCTATTTTGAAACCAAAAATAATCAATAAAAAAATTAAAAATCTATTTTATTCAGGGCAATTGACAGTTCCTGGTCCTGGCGTTCCTCCCTCAATTATATCTGGCAAAGTTGCCGCAGAACTAGTAATAAATCATTTAAAAAAATAACCTATGAAGTCACTATTTGATGATGTTTCAGTTAAGTGCAGCAAACTTACCACCCGAGCTTATAGTACAAGTTTTTCGCTTGGTATATATTTTCTGAAAAGCGATTTACACAATCCAATATATTCAATATATGGTTTTGTGCGTTTTGCTGATGAAATTGTTGACAGCTTTGATGGATTTGACAAGTACAAATTACTCAAAAAATTTAAAGCTGAAACTTATGAAGCCATTGAAAATAAAATTTCATTGAATCCAATTTTAAACTCCTTTCAGCAAGTAGTAAATAAATATAATATTTCACATGATTTGATTGAAACATTTTTGGAAAGCATGGAAATGGATTTAGAGAAAATAGATTATTCAACTGAAAAATATGAAACTTATATTTTAGGTTCAGCTGAAGTAGTTGGGCTCATGTGTTTGCATGTGTTTACTGACGGAAATTTAAAACTTTATGAAGAATTAAAGCCTTTTGCTATGAAGTTAGGTGCGGCATTTCAAAAAGTGAATTTTTTACGTGACATGAAAGATGATTATCATATTCTTGGCAGAGCATATTTTCCTGGCATTGACATGACCAACTTTTCTATAACTGAAAAACAAATGATTGAAAAGGAAATTGAAAATGATTTTATAGCTGCATTACATGGAATAAAAAAACTCCCTACTTCATCTCGAGGAGGAGTTTATTTGGCTTATGTTTATTACAATTCACTGTTTAAAAAAATAAAAAACGCCCATCCTCAAAAAATATTAAATGAGAGAATAAGAATTAGTAATGGTGAAAAATTTGGATTAATGTTAAACAGCATGTTTCAATATAAAATGAATTTATTATGAGATTATTATTTCTCCTAATAAGTTATTTTTTTATTGCTAACAGCTATGCCAATAATTTTACATTAGAACAAGTAAGAGAGCTTTACCAAAAATCATCAAAAGAAGAAATTTCATGTAAAAAATTAATTGTTAATTTGCAAATTTACAATGAAACCAACAATACATCTTTAGCAGCTTACAGAGCTTGTGCCACCATGATAATGGCAAAATATGTAACAGGGCCAATTAACAAATTGTCGAAGTTTAATGAAGGCAAAAACTTACTTGAAAAATGTATAGAAAAAGACAATAAAAATGTAGAACTGCATTTTTTACGTTTTACCGTTCAGAGCAATGCACCAAAGTTTTTAGGATATAGCTCTTCAATGTTATTGGATAAAAATTTTATATTAAATGCTTTACCATCAATCATTGATAAACAATTGAAAAATATTGTCATTTCCTTTTTAAAATCCTCTTCATATTTAACCAATACTGAAAAACAGAAACTAATTTCATGAATTTAAATAAAAGTGTTTTATTTATTTCATGTAAATATAAAAATTAAGAATGACTAACAATTTTCAAAATAAATCAGACAAACCTATAAGCATTTTTTGGTTCAGAAGAGATTTGCGATTGAACGATAATCATGGATTGTTTGAGGCATTAAACAGTTCAAATCATGTGCTTCCAATTTTTATTTTCGATAAAAATATTTTAAATGAACTCAAAGATAAAAAAGATAAAAGAGTTGCATTCATTCATCATGCTTTAGCAAATATCAACAATGAATTACTGAAAATTGGTTCGTCATTATTAGTTCTTCATGATGAGCCAATGCAAGCATTTAAAAATATTTGCGAAAATTATGTGGTTGAAAATGTATTTACCAACCACGATTATGAACCTTATGCCACACAAAGAGATCAAAAATTAACAGATTGGTTTTTATCAAAAAATATTTCATTTAAAACATTTAAGGATCAAGTTATTTTCGAGAAATCGGAAGTAATGAAATCAGACGGAAGTCCATACACCATATTTACTCCATACTCAAGGTTATGGAAACAAAAATTAAGTATGGAAGGAATCAAAACTTTTCCGTCTGAAGATTTGAAAGTTAATTTCCTTCAAACAGCTGCTTTCCATTTTCCAACTCTCCATGAAATAGGATTTGAGGAAACTAACACCGGAATTTCTTCCATATTTATTGATAAAAAAATTATTTCCAATTACCACAATACGCGCAATACACCTTCCATAAATGGAACAAGCAATTTAAGTGTGCATATTCGCTTTGGAACTTTAAGCGTAAGGGCATTAACCAAAACAGCTTTGGAGTTAAATGAACAATGGCTGAATGAGTTAATTTGGCGAGAGTTTTTCATGATGATATTGTATCATTATCCAAAAGTGGTTACCCATAATTTTAAATCGAAATACGATGTAATTAAATGGAGAAATAACGAAGAGGAATTTAAATTATGGTGCAATGGTGAAACTGGTTATGAAATAGTAGATGCGGGCATGAAGGAATTAAACGAAACTGGCTTAATGCATAACAGGGTGCGAATGATTGTTGCGGGTTTTCTTACCAAACATTTACTAATAGACTGGCGTTGGGGAGAAGCCTATTTTGCTGAAAAATTATTGGATTATGAACTTTCTTCGAACAACGGAAACTGGCAATGGTCGGCAGGTTGTGGATGTGATTCAGCACCCTATTTTAGAATATTTAATCCGAGTGAGCAAACTAAAAAATTTGATCCAGAACGGAAATATATCAAAAAATGGTTGGGGAATTCACCGCTTGTTTTTCCAATGGTAGAACACACTTTTGCCAGACAAAGAGCATTGGATGTTTTTAAAAGTTCCTTGGCGGAAAATGATAACTAAGAAATTGTAGTTCTCTCACATTTTCAATGAAACGAATGAACACTTTCATTTAATATTTACGAAATATTGATTTATCTGAAAAATATTATTATTGCAAACAAATAAAATTTGTAATAAATAGTAAAATGGAGTTCAGCAACCATTAAAAACGGGGCGTTACTGAAAAGCCTTATGAGTAAGAAAAACAATAAATAATATTAAATGAAATCTAATTTTTTTGAATCAAACACCTATTTTATTGATGAAAAAGTAAACTTTTTCAAGTTCGAAAACTGCTATCAAATTTATAATGATAAAGGTGAAAACATTGGCGCTATTAAGCAAAAACTAAACATAGGCCAAAAACTACTTTCTTTATTAATCAGTAAAACCATGTTGCCATTTTTACTTGAAATAAAAGATTCAAACGATAATTTGGAAGTAACAATTTCTCGTGGTTGGACATTTTTCTTATCAAAAATTACCATTAAAAATGCGCAGGGTGAAGCCATTGGATACATCAAACAAAAATTCAAACTATTCAGCCCAACTTTTAATATTTTTAACACATCGGAAGAATTAATTGCTGAAATTTCTGGTGATTGGAAAGCATGGAATTTTACAATCAACGATGCTGCCAATAATCAAATTGGATCTATTTCGAAAAAATGGGCGGGTGCTATGAAAGAATTATTTACCACTGCCGATAAGTACAATGTACAAATAGAAGAAAATTACGCAAACCTAGAAAATAAAATTGCTATTCTAGCAGGAGCCATCACCATTGACATGGTTTTAAAAGAAAAAAAATAAGAATAGAAAATAGTGTTTTATCCGAAATCAAATGATGATGGATAAAACACTAATATTTTGATGAGTTAAAAACCACCAATAAACGCAGATGTTTTCAATAATTAAAGCCCAGGATCAACACATACAATTATTGACAGCTATTGGGAAAACATCTTTCATAGCATCGCATGGGCACAGTGCATCTGCGGATGACATTCAACAATATGTGAATGCAAAATACACCCAAGAAGTTTTCCAAACGGAATTAAATGATGCTAAAAACATGTACCATTTAATCAATTATCAAGAACAAACTGCTGGATATTCCAAAATAATTTTAAATGAAAAATTTGCTCATATTCAACTAGAAAATGTGACCAAATTAGAACGACTTTATTTGTTAGAAGAGTTTTATAACCTAAAACTAGGTTATGAACTTTTGAAATACAATATTGAATTGGCCAAGCAAAATAAGCAAGTTGGCATGTGGCTTTTTGTTTGGAAAGAAAACCACCAAGCATTTAATTTTTAATAAAAAAATGGGCTTTGAAATAATGGGTTCAAGTTCTGTTGAATACCCATCTTCAAAGAAACTAATTGATTTAAAAGTTGATGGAGATATTATTAGAAAATGGAAAATGCAGCACTAAGTTTTTGTTTAACTCGACTTGTGCAAACCCAATTAAACACATGAACTTTGCTAATAAATTTAAAGTTATTTTTTTCATATTTTTATTTATTATTTTAACCAAAATTCAAGCCTGTCCAAAATATATTTATTACGTTTACTATCAACTAAAATAGAGTAGAGGCAAACTGAATAGTTCATGTTTTCCCAAGTGTATAATTTATTTGAGCCTTCGCAACTGCCAGTAAAAGAAATATTTGGTTTTAAAGATAGATTTTTTGAAACGATTTTTACAATAGAGTCCGTGCCTATTTCACTAAACATACCCATAAAATGTTTAAGTGTATCTGAATTACAATTGAAAGCAATTCTTGTAAATATTTTTGAATTGTTCGGATATAAACCAAAGCCATTTAGACCCGTTCTAATTTTATTAGCAGTATCCATTTTAACCATTTCCAACTTGGTTTGCTCGCAACTTGTATAAAAGTTAATATTAAATAGCGTAATAATTGATTTTGGTTTAATTGAATCAATTATTACTTGCTTATTTTTATAATTTAATGTGCTATTATTACAAGCAAGTAAAAATATAATCAATATGGAAATATAAAATTTTACCATTGCACATGAATATGGTCAGCACTTGAACAGTTCTGATTAACAAAAGTGCCTGAACGGTCACAATTTGCATCATAATTTAAAGTAATACCAACTTGTTTAATTCTACTCCAAATACCACCACGTAATCCATGATTACCAATCGGAGTTAAATCTAAAGCTCTACCCCTAGCATGGCGACTATTTCTGCTCCCTCCCACAGCTCTATTTCTTTGTGGATTTCTATATGCACTTCCAAAACTTAGTCCAGAACTATTTAAATTGTTTTCTTGACAATATGATACCCAGGCTTCATTGTAAGCGTTAAAAATTTCTTCAAATCTATTATTTGCTTCTGCTGCTATGTAACTATAATTACCAGTATTCCATTCTGAATTTTCTGATAAATAAATTTGTTCTCTTGAAGGCTTAAAATCGTAATTATAATCAATGTATTCTTGTCGTAATATATCAATTTCATCTTGTGTAATGACAATTTCTGTTTTCAAACCTAATAAAGTAGCAGATAAGTTATATCTAATAGGTAAGTTTCTAATTCTCGCACCATTGGTAAGTCTATTCCTTGGATTTGGATTAAACTCAAAAGTTCCTGCATTAGCTGACATTGAAGCTCCATTGCCATCATTTTCAGTGAGACCCACAATATTCCATTCAATTGATTTTAGCAATTCATTATTAATATTTCCTATAACATTCAGTCTAAATTTTAGTCTATCAGTGCTTACAAAAGATTCATATTCACTTTCAGTCCTTAATATATTAATTGTTGTTTCGTTCAATAAAAAAACCAAATGAGAATTAGAAGCCACGATAAGAATTTTAGTTCTGTAAATACCCCCAGATTGTGTATTTATTTCTATTAAATAAACCCCTTTGTCTATATTTTTTAAATCAAGGCTATTATTGTTAATATTTGATTGAAAATTTCTACCTGTCACTTGATTCCACATTTCAATTTTGGTAACAATATCGAAGACTGTAACATAAACTGGTTCTTGTGATGAACTAATTAAAACGCTATCTGAATCAATAACAGAACTGTTTGAATCTATTGTTGATTCTTGTTGGCTCTTCCAATATTCGCCTACTTTCATAACTTAAACAATTATTGATTAGTTCCATTACAGTTTCCACATCCGCAAGACTGAGGTACATCGCAGCAGTTACCAAAAACTTTTTTGTATAAATCTGCTCGGGTATTAGGGTCAGGTATTTGCTGTATAATATCAATTTGTTGTTGCATTATATCAAGCTGCTTTGTTTTTAAATCTAACTCCTTTTCTTTAATAGTAATGTCTTTTTCTCTTAGTTGGTTTTCAAATTGCAATCGTTTTATTTCTGCATCTTGTGCTTGTAAGTTAAAACAATCCAATGCCTCTCCTTGCCCAAGAAGTGAATCAACTACTAAAGATTCAGTAGGCATAACACGGGTTGTTACATTTTTTATAATACCTCTTACCGTAACTCCTTCAGCAGTTTGACTTAGGGAAGTACTTTTTCTGAAATATGTTTGTGTACCAACTATTGTACTAGGATTTATTGCATCTACAATTTCTTCTTCTACTTCTTCTATAAAACTTTGTCTATTACCGTTATAATCATATATACTGCTTAATTCATTTAATATATTAGCGTAAATTGTTGTAATATCTGTTGGATTCTGAAGAATTTCGGTTAAAAGTTGTTTTAGTCCATCTAGTTTAGCCACTTTACGGCTTTCTTCGTATCCATTACTATATACAAAAGTAATGTCATCTAAATAGGTTAGGGTTAAAAGTTCTTGATTTAATTGGCGAAAAACAAAGTTTAAAACACGGCTTTTGTTTAAGTTCTCCAATTCCCTGATAATAGTTGTTTCATCTTCTGTTGTGGCGCTGGTATCGGTTTCTGAATTTACCTGAATTTGTCTGTTTGCAGACGATCGTTGAAATTGTTTTGAAATAGCATTATTCAGCGATCTTAAACTATTGTTTCGAGATGAGTTGAAGGTAGTATTTGAAGTAGAGCTTCCTCCACCACTACCACCTATTTGAACAATACCTAAATCAATTCCTATAGACCCTCCACCTTCAATTTTGCTTGCTTCATTGGTAGTTTTTGATTCTGCTGAAATCAAATTATTTTCATATTGAACCATGTTTTCCAAATCAGTAGAAGCATCTTTGCTAAAGGTATCTAATACATTTTCCACTTGCTTTTTATCTATCACAGTTTGTTTATAGCTTTTTATCGAAATTTTGGTTTTTTCGCCTGGAAGTAGTGAAAATGTTTTTATAGTTTTACCTGCTCCATAGTTTTTTAAATAAGTATTTACCCTATAATGTTCAACAATTACTAATTGTGGTTTTGGTGCAGGTGGTTTTGGTATAAATTTCATACGGCTATTACCATTTAAATCTAACCTAGTTACTGGCATTGCTACCAATGCTTGTGCAGCAATTGTGGCAATTGATTGGTCATTAACTGTAAATTGCAATGTTTCCAATGGAGTTGAACCTGAAGTTGGTACAAATTTAATAGCATCAACAATTGACATTTGAGGTTGAACTGAATAAACAGTGCTAACTTCTAGGTTTGGACTTGTTGGTAAGTCGCTAACAACACTGCAATACAAATTAGATATGTTAGCCTTAATAATATTACTATCTAAAGTATCTACTATATCAAAATAATTATCAGATGGAGGACTATTTAACGCAGTTTTAAAAAGACCCGCAGCTATGCCAACTGGTAAATAAACATTGGTAATAAAACTTGTAGTTTGAGGTAGATTATAGTTAAGCGTTGGTGCTTCTCCGTTTTCCTCTAATTTTATAAATGGTTCTTGTTGAATACACGATAAAGTTTCTTCTGACATAATTGTAAGTTTTTTATATTTCAAATCAATTGAATAAAAATGAAAAATACAATAACTAAAAACAAAAATTATAAAATATGACAATTATAAATTTATACTGTTATTATGGACAACTATAGGTAATAAACATCTTTTATAGCATCACATGGACATAGCGCTTCAGCGGATGACATTCAACAATATGTGAATGCAAAATACACCCAAGAAGTTTTCCAAACGGAATTAAATGATGCTAAAAATATTTACCAATTAATCAGTTATAAAGAACAAACTGCAGGATATTCAAAAATAATTTTAAATGAAAAATTTGCGCATATTCAGTTAGAAAATGTGACCAAATTAGAACGACTTTATTTGTTAAAAGAGTTTTATAACTTAAAATTAGGCTATGAACTTTTGAAATACAATATTGAATTGGCCAAGCAAAATAAGCAAGTTGGCATGTGGCTTTTTGTATGGAAAGAAAACCACCAAGCATTTAATTTTTATAAAAAAATGGGCTTTGAAATAATGGGCGATTACAACTTTAAAATCAGTGAAACCCATTCCAATCCGAATCATCAAATGCTGTTAAGGTTTTAGGTTGATTTTAAAAGTGAATGATATAGACTTTGAAACTTTATAAATAATTGGTATGTTTGAAATGATGAACCTTCCTAAAGCAAACCCAAATTGGGTGGATTGGAGTAGGTTTTTGGATTAAACATTCCTATATAAACAAGTTATGTGTGATTTTAAAGACCCGACCCAACAATAGAAACGCAATGAAATATAAACAGACAAAGGCAAATGAAATTCAAGGAGAACTAGACATATTTATTTCTCACAATGAAGACGAACATGATGGCGAAACTAAGTGTTGGGACGAAGTTTTAATTCATGGAAATCCAGAAGGACTAAAATCATTTGCAAAACTACTTTTAGAAATAGCAGAACTTAAACAAGAAGACGTGGAAGATAAATACTTGCCAATTGGAGCAAGAGAGCATTATCATTTAAGACCAGGAATTGAATTGTCAAAAAGTTCAATTGAGGTAATTGTTGGAAGACTTGACGCAAAAGGAACTGGTAACTTTTACGACAGACATATTTCTAAAGACAAAAAATAAATTTTAAATTGGACGAAATAACTATACCATATCATTTAGCAACACCGACAACAGTTTGCGTAGTTGGACTTCTGATAATATTATTTTATCGCAAAAGACTATTCTCTAAAAACAAGTTGCTTTGGGCAAGTGTGACAGTATTTTTAGTTCTATATCTATTAATTGTTGGTAGAGCGACCTTTGATGCTATTTATTATCAATGGGACTTAAATCGCTACGACCTTGACAAGGACGGAATGTTTGGTGGAATAGAAATAACAGACCAACAATATGAAGCAATGAGAAAGCTAACAAGCGACACAGGTAGAAATTTTTCTTTTATCACAGGTTTTGTTTTTGCTTTAATTATCTCGACAGCAGTTTATATTTCGGGACGAGTAATTTTAAAACTAAAAAGACAATGACGACAGAAAGAAAAACCACACATAACAGCACATTGGCAATAGGCGGGGTTTCGTCTCCGCTTGACAGTTTTGTGGTAGCCGAAAGTTCAGTTCTCCGAACTAACTTTTGTGCTGAAAAGCCCGCCCATCGCCAATCTGCAAAACGTTGGACGTCATTTTTCACGAAAACCTAAAAAATCGACTTAAAAAGAAAACTATATGAGTGTAGAAAAAGTATTTGAAACTATTGCGTCAGATGGAAAATTAGAAATTTTCAGGAATTTTATAATTGAAAATAGAGATAAAAAATCTGAATATTTATACTTGTTAAAAGAAAACGACAATATAAAAGAAGACTTGACATTCACAACTTCAAATTTTTCTGAATTTTGGAAGTTAGTTTATAAAAAATACTCTGACATTTATGTGTTTGATTTGATTTTTGTTCACGAAAATTTAAAAACTTCAATAATTAAACATTTTAGAAGTCTTTTGAAAAAAAATGTAGAACTTAATAATTCGTGGAAAGAAAAACTGACCGAAAACAAGCAAATTCTTGAAAGTGAAAATTATTTTGATTACGATTATTTTTTGAGTAAGCTTAAAAAGTTTCAGAATAATTTAGACATAAAACATTGGAACTATATAAATATAAATCATTCAAAATTTAAGGAAAAGAAAGAATTTAGTAAACTGCTTAAAGAAGATGATTTTTTTCCATTAAAATCAGCAGGTTTGTATAGTTACTTTTTTAATAATAAATGTGTTTATATTGGAAAAGCAAAAAATTTACAAAACAGAATAGAATCACATTGGATTTCTTCCCAAAATATAGGAAATCTTACTCGTGGTGAAAAACACAGAAAATTATTTAGCAAATATTATGAAAACGACTTAACACTATATTTTACAAATTTAGATGATGAATTTAATTCACAATTAGGAGAAGAATTGCGTAAAACAGTTGAAAATCTTTTACATTTAAAATATAAACCTGAATTTATTGATATTAAAAATGATGAATAAAAAACCATCTGTCCTTAGTCTGAAGCCTTGCCTTTGCGATGGTTCCGATAGCTATCGGAATCAGACTCGTTACATCCACTAACTTTGTCAAAGTTTAAAACTTTGACAAAGTTTGGTTACAAATATAAATTCCAAAATTTTCAAACAATTGAACAAATCTCAAATCAATCAATTGTTTCGATTATATTTGCGCCTCAAAATTTTGATAATTAATACATGATTGCTTTAACAAATATAGCCTTTGAATTTGGTGGACGTTACCTTTACCGCAATGCAAATTGGCACATAAAACCCAATGAACGCATTGCTTTAGTTGGTAGAAACGGAACTGGAAAATCTACTTTATTGCGTGTTATTAATGGTGAATTTGGCTTAAGCGAAGGAACCATCAGCAAGCCAAAAGACTTAACCATTGGCTTTTTAAATCAGGATAATTTAAGTTTTGAAACCGAAGACACCATTTTAAATGTTACCATGCAGGCTTTTAGTCGTGCATTGTTTTTGGAAAAAGAAATTGACGAAATTTTAGTGCAAATGGAAACCGACCATAGCATGGAAATTATCAATAAACTCAGCAATGCGCAAGAGGAATTTGATAGATTAGATGGCTACAACATGAAGCATAAATGCGAAAAAGTGTTGGAAGGTTTAGGTTTTACCACTGCGCAATTACAACAACCTTACAAAAAGTTTTCGGGAGGTTGGCGTATGCGCGTGATGCTGGCCAAATTGCTATTGCAAAATCCTGATTTGTTAATGCTAGATGAGCCAACGAATCACTTGGATTTACCAACCATTAAATGGTTAGAAGAATATTTAATTGGTTACCCTGGAACTGTAATTGTGGTAAGTCACGATATGGAGTTTTTGGATAAAATGACGAACAAAACGGTGGAAGTTGCCAATTCAAGTATTTATGAATACAGCGGAAATTACAGTTATTTTTTAAGTTCAAAAGATGAACGAATGGATTTACAACAACGCCAATTCGATAATCAACAACAATTTATAAAAGAACAAGAACGTTTTATTGCTCGCTTTAAAGCCAAAGCCAGTAAGGCTACAGCTGCTCAAAGTAGGGTTAAAATGTTGGATAAATTAGATAAAATTGAAGCTCCCGAAGATGATAATTCAGCCATTAGCATCAATTTTAGATTAGGATTACAAAGCAGCCGTTTGGTAGCCGAAATGATAGATGTAAGCAAATCGTTTCCTGATGTTGACATTGTAAAAAAAGCAAATGCGCGCATAGAACGTGGCGATAAAATAGCTTTGATTGGTGCCAATGGAAAAGGAAAATCTACTTTACTACGAATCATTGCAGGTGTTGAAAAATATGATGGCGAAGCCAAATTAGGATTCAATGTTCGTGATGCATTTTATGCGCAGCATCAATTAGAAAGTTTAGGCCAACAAAACGAAATTTTAGAAGAACTTTCTCACCATGCATCTGAAAGACCAGAAACAGAATTAAGAACTATTTTAGGTTGTTTTCTTTTTGCTGGTGACGATGTATTTAAGAAAATAAAAGTACTAAGTGGAGGAGAAAAAGCCCGTGTTGCGTTAGCAAAAACTCTTTTAACAGAAGCCAACTTTTTATTGCTAGATGAGCCAACGAATCACTTGGACATGCGCAGTATTAATATTTTAAGTCAAGCATTACAAGCTTACGAGGGAACTTTTATAACTGTAAGTCACGATAGACATTTTATAAGCCAAATAGCTAATAAAATATGGTATATAGAAGATTTAGAATTGAAAGAATATCCAGGAACTTATGCCGAATATGAAGAGTTTAGAATAAAAAATGAAGCCAATAAAGAGGCCAATAAAAATGTTAAAAAAGTTGAGCCAATTGTGGCAAAACCTGTGGAAGTAAAACCGGTTGTCGTAGAAAATAAATCGAAATTAAGTAACAATCAAATTCAAAAAATTAAAACAGATTTTGATTTAGCCGAAAAGCAATTGGAAAAACTAAAACAACAATTAACAGCAGTAGAAGAAAGTTTTGCAAAGCCAGAAATTGCAAGCAATCCTGCTGAATTGAATAAAAAGCAATTGGAGTTAAGTGTGTTGAAAAAACAAATTTCAGAACAAGAAACCATTTACGAAAGAGCTTTTGAGGCGGTAATGGAATTGGAATAAAAATAATTTTGAATAGTAATGTAGAGACGCGATTTATCGCGTCTTTTTTTATGTAAAAAAATTTGAAACACATAGATACATAGAAAACATAGCCCATAAACTATTCTAAAAAACAGTGCCATGTCGAGCATAGTCGAGACATTGTTAATTGGTTCTCGACTTCGCTCGAACTGACTGAATAAAAATAATTTTGAAAATAAATGTAGAGACGTGATTCATCGCGTCTTTTTTTATGTAAAAAAATT
>CAIUQQ010000188.1 GCA_903901345.1 uncultured Bacteroidota bacterium
GATTTAAAATGGAATAATCCAGGTTTGTATAATCCTGTAATGGCCAATGCCACCTTTGTAAGAAATTATATTTTAAATCAACGTACTACACAAGGCCCCAAAGCCGATAGTTTTAAATTTTGTTGGACTCCACCAGTAAGTGCCGCACGTGCTCAGCCTCACTCATTTACAGTTACCGGTTCCGATCGTTTTTGTCCTTTAAAAGCTTTTGCTATTCGTGGTGTAAATATTATTGTTGTTGCGGTTCCGATACCAGCAATTACAGTAGTAGATAATAAATGTGGTTTTAAAACTTTTAATTTTACTTTGCAAAATCCAACACAAACTACCTTGGATCCTACCAAGAGTAAATGGCACATAGAAACCTTTCCCGGATCGGGCGGTTTTACCCTTGCCAGTGCATCGCCTGGAGTTGGAAATCCAATTTACAGACATTATTTTAATAATCCAGGAACTTATAAATATAGGTTAGCATTAAATAGCCAACAACCTGTTCCATTGGGCTGCCCAAGTTTAGATTCAGGTACTGTAACAATTGGCGAACCTGTTAAAGTAACCGTTCGAGATACTTATAATTGTGTGGGTTCACCAGTTACAGTAAAAGCAGTAGCCACAGGAGGAAACAGAGTAGGAAACCAAGCTGGATATATATTCATGCAAGGAAACTTAGCCAGTCAAAATGTAATTAAAGGAAACTTAGATCCGAATGTAGGCTTTGGAATTACCATAGATTCATTTTTAGCTATCACCCCTACCAATGTAGGCAATCAAACCATTTATAAAGTAAAAGTCCGTGATTCAGATGGTTGTTTAGATTCCACCACCTTTAATGTATTGACAAGAGCCTTGCCATTGCGGGAATTAACACCAAAAATACGCTTATGTAAAGGAGACGATACCAGTTTATTTGTTGGCAGTAATGGCTCCGTACCCGTATTGCGCTCCTATTGGTACTTGGCACCCAATTTAACTACCCCAATAGACACCCAATTTACCCATACAATTACAAATTTGAAATTTTCAGATTCAGCAACCTATGTATTACGTAAAACAGATATTCATGGATGTAAAACCTTAGATACAACCTTACTTTTTGTAAATGATCCAGTAAACTTTATTTCACCCAAAGATTCTGCCTGTCAAAACGATCCAACCTTTGCGTTACGCGGAAGATATAATACGATGTATATAGATAGTTTTGTATGGTTTAACATGGGTTCAACTTCACAACTAATAGAAAACGATACCTTATTATTACCAACCACCACAGTAGGAACCACGTTATATACCTTACGCGGCTATCAAACGTACGATGGACGAACCTGTTATAAAGACGATACAGCCAGTTTGAAAATAAATGGCTTGCCCAATATTACCAATAGACCTCAACCAGTAGCATTGTGTAACGACCAAGGTTTGTATAATTTAGGATCAGTTCAAACCAGCAATCCATCAGCCAATCAAACAATTCAAGTTTGGAGCTATCCGCCAAATCCAAATGCAATAACAAGTGCAGGAAATGTAATCCGCATAGATAGTTTGCAAAATATACCAGGTACTTACATAGGAAAAGCCTTTGGTAATTATGTTTACTTATCAGTAAAAGCAATAACAACGGGGTGCTATAGAAAGGATTCAGTGTTATTAGGTATCTTCCCAGTAGCGCCAGTATCAATAACAGGCCCACCAAAGTTTTGTGATTTTGATAAAGCATATGGATTATATAATTTAACAAAATTATTTAACCCATCAGGGAATGACGAAACATGGACAGGAAGAGGAGTAAGCTATAACCCATTAACCAAACGCTATAGCTTTACCCCAACCGACACCAATAATACAGATCCGACAGCCAATGTAAGAACAGGATTGACCTTAGCAAGCGATAGCAATGTGTTAAAATATGAATTTAACTTAGCCTTTCCACCAACGATACAAGTAGCATTTGTACCAACAAGACCAGGAATAGTTACGATGTCACCCCCATTTGCAGGTTGCCCAAGTAGCGATACCGTATTGTTTAGAGTTACCAAATCGCCAATAGTACATGCAGGAATCATCCCAACCATATGTGTAGGAGATGACAGCGTATTTATAAGTAGTAGAGCATTGGCAGGCACCAACTCCACCACAGCAGCCAATCCAGCTACTTCATATTGGTATTTTGCAGCACCAAATTCAAGTTTAGGCGCCATTGCACGCGGACAAGTATTTATGCCATTTCATCCAAGCATAGTAGTTCCAAACGATGGACAAAAAGTATACAGCATAATCTATGCAGATATAGCCACAGGATGTAGAGCAGCCGATACCACCGACATAACAGTAAAAGGTATCCCGAACGTAAGCATCTTAACCAATCCACTAGCCGATAGTGCAGTATGTTTGACCCAAGATAGAATGATATTTAACTTGAATCCAGACCCAGCTACATTACCAAGTATTGATTCCATATCATTTACCGGAGCTCCAAATTTAACAGCAATAATAGGAGGAAGTTCAGTATTTTTAGATATTAAGAACAATGCATCCATATTAGAACAAGTATATAACTTACGTTATTATTATAGAACATCAGAAGGCTGTTCTAACTCAGCTACCAAAGCCATTAGGGTTCAGTTTCCACCCGATGTACAATTGAGTAAAAATGGCTCAGCATGTGAATATGGCGGATCATTTACGATAAATGTATTAAAAAGCCCAAGTTCAAAACATCCATATAACTTAGCATGGTCGGTATTGAATATGACAGGAACGCCAATATCAAGTACCAACACCCAATTTACTTACGCACCTTCAGCAGCAGAAAAAGCAGCAGGAAAAGTAACGATTAACATCATAACAACGAATAATGGATTATGTGCCGCAGCTAGCGACCAATCAGAATTTATTATTAATCCAAAACCGGTAGCAGATTTTACAGGAATAGATAGCGGATGTGTAAGAGCAGGAATTCCATTAAATATAACATTAACAGCAGTACCCAATCCGGTACCAGATTGTAATTATATATGGGAAATAGATGGAGTAGTGGAAATAGATAGTTTGAACAAAACAGTTTATAACAAATCATTTACATCGGCTAAAGCATATCCAATAAAATTAACAGTAATCAATAAAACAACAGGCTGCGTTGACACCTCATCCATCAAAACCTCCACAGCATGGTTAACACCAACAGCAGATTTTGATCCAGATAAATTAGCAACAACCATAGCACGACCGTATTTTACATTCACCAATAAAACAAACCCATTAGGTAATAACACCTATTTATGGTACTTAAGCGTAGATCCGGTAACATTATTGAAACGTACATCCAAAGAAATAAATCCAACAGATATAGCATTTGTTGCTGATACAGCAGAAATAGCAATTAGATTAATAGCAATAAGTGATAAAGGATGTATAGATTCCGTAACAAAATACATTAGAATTAATCCTGATATAACAGTATTTATACCAAATGTATTTTATCCACCAACAAACGGATTTACAGGTTCAGGATCAACATTACCAAAAAGCGATTGTGTAATTAATAATATACCATGTAATAGTCATTTCTTTGTACAAGCAAGCGGATTTGAAAGTATAGAAATATATATATATAACCGTTGGGGTAAGTTAGTTTATGAAACAAAAGACAATAAAGAAACTTGGCCCAAAAATACAGGTTGGGATGGAACAGATATGAAATCAGGAGGCGAATGTCAGCAAGATGCTTACGTTTACCAAATATTTGCCAGCAGTTTTAGTGGTAAAAAATACCAATATTCTGGTTCTGTTACTTTGTTAAGATAAAATTTTAAAACCACTAACTATAGAAACTTATTTTTAAAAAGTTTGCTTTGTTAAAAAATATGTTTACTTTTGAAAGGTATTAGTAATGAAAAAGAGGGGACAAAAGTCCCCTCTTTTATTTTAAAATGGATATAATAGAGCAATTAACAGTTTGGACAAATGAATATTTATCATCACATTTGTTTTTAGTAAATATTGAATGGAAAGTAGGCAGTAAAAAAGTAAGTATTTTTATTGATGGGGATAATGGTGTAAGTATTGATGAATGCAGAATGTTAAGTAAACATTTGTCAGGTCATTTAGATGCAATGGAATATGGCGAAGAGCCATATACAATGGAAGTTTCATCGCCAGGAGCTGAAAACCCTTTGACACTTTTTAGGCAATATCCAAAGCATATTGGACGTGAATTGAAAGTTATATTATTACAAAACACTGAGTTGTTGGGCAAATTAGTTAAAATTGAAGGTGATATAATTACTCTTCATTTAAAAGATACGAAGAAGGATTATAAAGCAAAAGAGACCATTTTGAAGGATATAAATATAAACGATATTAAAGAAAGTACTGTTCAAATAAGCTTTAAATAATTAACAGTATTTAGATAAAGAATATAAGATTTAAAATAAAAAATAACAAAATAGAATATGCATAGTGAAGGACTGATAAACTCGTTTGATGAGTTTAAAGAATTTAAAAACATTGACAGAGCAACGCTTCAGCGCGTGCTTGAAGATGTATTTAGAACCATGTTACGCAAAAAATTTGTTACCGATGATAACTTTGATGTTATTATAAATGATAAAAGTGGTGACTTAGAAATTTGGCAAAATAGAAACATTGTTCATGATGGTGAAGTAGAAAATCCTCGAACTCAAATTTCATATAGCGATGCTGTTAAAATTGAACCTGATTTTGAAATTGGGGAAGATGTAACGGAAGAAGTTGGAATGGCAGTATTTGGTAGAAGAGCAATTTTATCGGCTCGTCAAACCTTATTAGGAAAAGTATTAGAACTAGAGAAAGACGAACTTTACAAGAAATATAAAGATAAAGTTGGCGAAATTGTTAGTGGTGAAGTTTATCAAATTTGGAAAAAAGAAATCATGGTTCTTGATGAAGAAGGAAATGAATTATTACTTCCAAAAACTGAAATGATTCCTGCTGATCATTATAAAAAAGGTGAATCAATTAAAGCTATTGTATTAAGAGTAGAAATGCATAATGGTAGCCCTAGAATTATTTTATCTCGTACTTCTCCATTATTCTTAGAAAGATTATTTGAATTAGAAGTTCCGGAAATTATTGATGGTTTAATTAACATCAAAAAAATTGTACGTGAACCAGGTAAACGCGCTAAAGTAGCTGTGGAAAGTTATGATGATAGAATTGATCCGGTTGGAGCTTGTGTTGGTATGAAAGGTAGTCGTATTCATGGAATTGTTCGTGAATTACGTAACGAAAATATTGATGTAATAAACTATACCAATAACTTACAATTATTAGTTACTCGTGCTTTAAGTCCTGCTAAAATTACAAGTATTAAAGTGGAAGAAGCAGACAAACGCGTTTCAGTGTTTTTAAAACCTGACCAAGTGAGCTTAGCTATTGGAAACGGTGGTAATAATATAAAACTTGCTGGTAAAATGGTAGGTTATGAAATAGATGTTTATCGTGATGGTGAAAGTGAGGGAGATGATATAGATTTAGATGAATTTACAGATGAAATTGATAGTTGGATTATTGATGAGTTGAAAAATACAGGTTTAGATACAGCCAAAGCTGTTTTAGCGGTTTCAAACGAAGATTTAGTTCGTAGAACTGAATTAGAGGAAGATACAGTTGTAGAAGTTAAACGTATTCTTCAAGCTGAATTCGAATAAACTTTAATAGTAAAATCGAGAATATAAAAAGGGTAATTGATCATATTTCAATTACCCTTTTTTTGTGTTAATCTACTTGAATAAAAATGGGAAGCTCAGTTATTTTATCAATTTTAAATCCATTTCCTTGTTGTTGAATATTGGTTTTTGTGAAAAGTAAATCATTGGCTTCTGGCTTATATAATGTTGCCATTCCTAAGCTTTTTATAGTTAAATTATAATTGTAAATTTCTTTATTTGATGATGTATTGCACCAAACAACATAAATGGTTTCTTTTTTTATTTTTGATTTAAAGGCATAAATATTTATATCAATTTGGCCAGAAGGTATTTCCTTGTAAAAAGAATAATTGGTTAAAATGTTTTTCAAACAAGCCATATAATACCACGATATTTTTTTTAGGTTTTTAGGCGCTCCACCTACCAAACCGCTGGTTAAATATTGAGTAGAAGTATTAAATCCATAGTCATCAAAATTATAAATAAAAGCACGGTCAATTCCTGCCGCGGCTATTTCTAAAATACTGCGCATTAGCCATCTTCCTTGAATTTCAAGAGTGCTGTTTTCGCCAATGGCTGGCGATACTTGCGAGGAACCTTCATTTGTGTCATAACCAAATTCACTTAACCAAACTTCTAAATCAGGTAATTCTTTATTCCTAAATTCAACTACTTTTTTAAGTTTTTCCTTTAATTTATCTTGCTCAGGACTAATACCAATTGTTGGTTGACCTACGCCTCCATTTGCATTACAATAATGATGAAAGTTTAATACATCAACAGGAATATTTTTGGTTTTTGTACGATTATATTTACTCCAAAGTTTCATTCCTTTTACATAATCAATATTTAAAGAAGCCAAACCTCCCATTACAAATTTCAAGGAAGAATCAGCATTTTTTACACCAACATTTTTACCCATTGTTCCTTCATGTCCATCATAGTCGGCACTGCACATGGCAGCAAATTGAAAAGGGGTAAAATAGGATGCATTTGGATGCCACCATTTATCGGGTTCGTTCCAGTTTTCGATTGATTTCACTAAATTTAAACCCGAAACAACTGGTTGGAATTCTTTCATAATTCCATTTCTTTTTCTATCAATTCTCAATAAACTATCGGCTACTTTTTTGCTACCATATCTTGCAGTATATTGAAACAAATAATCGGCATGAGCTTTATATGAAAGTGGTTTATTAGCATCGCTTTCAGCAAAAACAGGTTTGTTGTTTTCATTATCACCATTTATAAAATACATAGCAGAAGTTTGTAAACAAGGATTTAACTCTATTCCTTTATCGGTAATTCTTTTATAATCCGCATCAGTATGTCTGTTTCCAAAATCTGGATTGAAACGAAAAAAATTATTTGGATAAGGTTCAAAACCTTGAATTGGATGGTTGAAATTATTTTCGTCATTACCACCATCATTCCAATTCCAACTATGAAACTCACGCAATGAACCAATGCAACTTAACAGGTTTTCGTTTTCCCAAAGTCCACCAGTAGCACCCATTAATTTGTCCATAGTTGGTAATGAACGATTAGAAGATATAACAGGAATAATGGAATCAATTTCGCCAATTTTTGTTCCAAATAAAACCACTTCTTCTACATCTTTAATTTTTATATTGAACTCAAGCATTACAAATCTACTGCTGTCGTTTATACTAATTGTTGCCCACTGGTCTTTATCTCTTTTGGCAGTAATATATCCTTTAGAGATCCACTTTGCAGGATTTCCTGTATAAATAAATACAGTATCTTTTCCTCGCCAACCACCGGCAAGTTCAAAAATTGAAATTTCTGTAAGTTGGTGCAGCGCTTTTAAATCTATAATAAATTGTGCTTTATTATAACGCATATCTCCTGGTAAATTAAACTCACTTCTTGCCATCTGCGCTGATTGCTCATCCACGATATTTGCAAAAGGACTTGCTCCAAAACAACCGCAATTTGAGTAAATCATTTCAGGCTTTAGTGTAATTTGATTTATCGTGTTTCGTGTTTTAGAAAAAACAGTTTTATTAGGTGCTACATTTCCTGAATTACTATTTCCAAAAGTGCATTTTTGTAAGTTAATTAGTAGAAAAGAAAAGAGCACTAAATTTAAATAGTTGTAATTTTTCAATGTTTTGCTGCTATGAAATTTATATTTCATTTTTATACTGTTTTAAATAATAGTTGGCAAGCTAATTTCATATTGCAAATACAACAATAGTGAGTATCCACATTTTATTAGTTTTATTATAAAAAATAAGAATTTTTGCACCAATTTTGGCAATAAGAATTTTTAAGAGATTTCATTTTTGATGAAATGTAAGAAAAGTATATATTTGAGTTAATTTATGCTCAACATTTTTTCAAGACTAATATTATTTGAAGTGAATTTAAAACCTACAGAAATTATGTAGGCTATTCATGATAATATGAATAAGGAAAAACCATTTGTAAATTCAATCTTTTATAGTAAACCATTAGAAGGAACTATATCAGGAAAACAATTTGATGTTAGAAAAATCTCAAGAATAGGTAAACAAAATATTTGGATTCATGGGGAGCTTAAACAAACAAATGAGAAAAACACAAAAGTTGAAGTAAGTAGCTATCCACCGATATTAGTGGGATTACCTTTGGCTGTTTTATTATTTGCTGTTTCAATTGGC
>CAIUQQ010000189.1 GCA_903901345.1 uncultured Bacteroidota bacterium
AAATAAATTTATTTTATTTTTATAAATAGAAGTAACTCCGCCACCTAATGAATTATAAATTCCGTAAGCTATACCAGTTCCAGTAGCAGTTATTGAATCTACTTTATTGCCAAAGCAATCCATGCCTAAAGGTGCAACAGAACCAACAAATATTCCGTATATAATTCCACCACCACTTAAACCATAAATATTATTATTATAAATTGCACTTCCTACCGCACCATAACCTTGGTAAATACCATATTTTACACCTGTTCCACCATTAATATTTGAAACCGTATTATTAATAATTCTAATAGTTTGGCTGGTTGAAGTTCTGTGTTCAAAACCATCAAAAGCAGAAGTACCATTTAATGTAATATTAGCACAACTATTATTTACAATATTAATAGTTCCTACACCAGGACTTCCAAAGTTATAATAAGCATAAAATGTACCCGAAGCACCTGTTCTGTTTATACCAGTTCCACTTAATGAATTACCAGAAACAGTAACATTTGGTGTACTTTGACTGTTATAAATTAAATAAGTAGCTCCTGATGATGGTAACGTTAACCCACCTACTAATCTATTGTTATTTATATTATAACTTAAAGTAGTACCTAACGCATATATTAAACTAAATTCACCTGTTGGCGTTCCTCCCGAATAAGTGTAGTTTTGAAAAGTATCGTTGCTAATGTTATTAGCACAAGTAGCTACTGCAGTTGACACATAAATGCTTCGTAAAATTTTGGTAGTAGCACCCGTTAGGGTAACTCCATTAATATTGTTACCTATTATGTTTAAAGCATTAAGAACAGTAGTGGTTACACCAATTATATAATCGGTACCAGTTGCTGCATTAAAGTTAACTCCACCAATGGTATTGTTATTTATATTTAAAGTACCGGCTACTGGGCCACCGCATCTAATAACTCCAACTTCGGAAGCCGAAGTACTTAAACAAGTAAAGTTAGTTATATTATTGCCAATAATGTTTACAGTAGTAGGTGCCGAATTCATCCAAATGGCTGTAAAAGCTACAGTTGAAGCTACAGTTTTTGACATGCTTATGGTATTGTAATTAACAGATACCGTATTGCCAGCGGCACCTGATTGAGCCATTTCACAATCTATTCCCCAATCAATGGCACCGGCATTTGTACCTCCAATGATTGTTACATTGTTAAAATTAATTGTTGCGCTAGCACCCACAGAGTTAGCAGCAGCAAAAATTCCTCGGTTAGTAGCAGGGTGATTTGCTCCCAATCCATTGTTATTATTTACCGTATTATATGAAATATTGAAACTCCATTGGTTACTAGCCCAAGCGGCCATACATGCATTGGTAGCACCTACGCCACCGCCAAAGTTTATAATGGTATTTCCTGTGGCTGTTGAACTTCCACCTATGTCGTTATTTAAATCAGCAATGGTATAAGGCGAGGCAATGGCTGCACCACCTATAGCTATTCCACCATTACAATTCTGAATGGTGTTTTTATAAAATTTGTTAAACGAACTTGCACCTGAAACTGAGGTTTGAGTAATGGTTGTTCCCACTGCAGCAGGTGTACAAGCCGCAAGTTCAATGGCAACAGAACCATGCCAACGAGGACCAACTGCGGCAGTAAAATTTTCTCTACTTAAGGTAATATTACAATTCTTTACTGTGTTATAATTAGCACCATCAGTAGCACTTGCTTTATAAAAACCATAACCAAATTCCATGGTAGTGGTAGCAGTAGTATTTGAAGTTGGATCTAATAAATCTATTCCGTCTACAGTAACATAATCGGAACCAGTAAAACTCCACATTCCATCTACTGCTAAAGTAGATGATGAAAGTAACGTACCAACATAAGCGGTAATTAGTGGATTAGCACCTGTAGTTAAAGGGTCTTTTTGAAAAACAATTTGATTAGTAGCAGTTCCTGTTGCAGTAACTGCAATGGTAGCTGAAATTGTTTCGGTGTAACCAGCTGCTATATTAAATACAACTCCGCCTGAACCTACTCCTTGTGAATTTAAACTATCAACTGCTACTTTTATAGTGGGGAAAAGTGTAGAAGGAATTATTTTACTTCCTGTTAAAGCTTGGGCATTGATGTTTGATGCAAACAGTATCAAAAGTATTATTGATAGTATGCTTTGTTTAATTTGTAAAATTATTTTACTCATTTGTTATTATTATTATTTGTTTGAATACAAATGTAATTGCATTTTTGATTATATTATATATTAAAAATCAGCAAAATAAAGCAGGAAAGTTTAAAGTGAAAAGTTTGAAGGATGAAGGATTTGCCTATGGACTGCCTGTTTTTACAAAACAATAAACTACAACTTTTTGATTTTATAATTAAAAAAAACATAAACATTGGCGTATAAATTAGGTATTATTACATGAGGTAATAAATTATATTATTAAAACCAATCAAATGCAGTAGTTTTATTCCTGATAATACCAAAATACTGAAAATCCTATTTATACCAAGTACCCATTTTACTATGATTGATGTTTTTACCAATCAGTAAACTCCAAAATACAATAGAATTTTTATATATGCGGTTGGACAAAACACACAATCCCATGGCAAGAAAGCAACGTTTAATTGCCAAAGACAATAGCGTGCCTGCACTTGTAAAACACTCCCGAAAGTAACAAAATATTAAATATTAAATTATTTCCTTTAATATTAAATAAACATACAGATAAAAGGGAGCTTATATCTTTATTTTTCTTCAATCGACCAATTTTACAGCTAAAATCAACCATTTTAGTCA
>CAIUQQ010000190.1 GCA_903901345.1 uncultured Bacteroidota bacterium
AATGCAATTGCACAAAAAAATGAAACCTTAGCTGATCAAAAAGCAATTGAAATAATTGATTTGTTTAAATCAGACCAATTTGAAAAAGCATATACTTTTTGTGATGAAATTATGCTCAGGAAAGTTACAACGGAAAGACTTCAAAGTATTTGGGAAAGTTTAGCGGCTGTAAATGGCGATTTAAATGAAGTAGGAGCTACTAGATATAATTATTTAGACTCTTTTCATGTTACAACTACCAAATTAAAATTCAAAAATGGCTCGTTAGGATTGCGTTTATCTTTTAATTTAAAATGGCAAATTAGTGGAATTTACATTGTTGAGGCTGATCCAATGTATAATATTCCTGCTTATGTAAATACTTTTGGTTTCTATGAAATAAAAATTCAATTTGGTCCTGTTGGTTTTGAAAATGAAGCGATTTTAACTGTACCAATTCAAGAAAAAAAATATCCTTGTGTAATTATTATCGGTGGAAGTGGACCAATAGATAAAGATGCCACAATTGGACCCAATAGAATTTACAAGGATTTTGCTTGGGGATTAGCTAGTAAAGGAATTGCAACACTTAGGTTTGACAAAAGAACGAAAGCTTATTTTGGTAAAATAATGGAACAACATAAAAATGGAAATTACTATTCCATTGAGCAAGAATATTTAGCCGATTTGAAAGAATTGGTAAATAAAGTAAGTAAAAAAAATGCAATTGATCCAAAAAGAATTTACTTAATGGGACATAGTCAAGGTGCGGGTTTAATGCCCTTGTTTTTAAAACAAAATAAAAAAGTAGCGGGTGCAATTATGGCTGCAGGAAATTACACTAGTTTTCAAGATTTAATGCTTTATCAGTTTGAATATTTAAAGCCACTTCAAGCTAAAACAAAAGCGGATTCCGCATTATTTGATAAAATGGTGGTACAAGCCAATAATGCTAAAAAACTGAATTTACCAAACACATTTCCTAATGATAGTCTGCCTTCCATGTATCCTTTTAGTTATTGGAATTATTTAAATAATTTAAACATGATAACATTGGCTAAAAAGAATAAAAAACCTGTATTAGTAATACAAGGTGAACGTGATTATCAAGTTCCATTTTCAGAATATTTAAAATGGAAAACAGAACTGAAAAATAATAACAACTATCAACTTGCATCTTTTCAAAAACTGAATCATATGTTTTTAGAGGGTGAGGGGAAATCAACTCCTGAAGAATATGCAACCAGAAGTAATGTTCCAGATTATGTAATTGATGAAATTGCAAAATGGATAAAAGCTCAGCCAAGGAAATAAATTAACGAGAAAAGTGATTCCAAGAATTGAAATATTAGCAGAAAAGAAATTGGTAGGAATGAATTTAAAAATGAATTTAACCAATAATAAAACTCTTGAATTATGGAGCAGCTTTATGCCAAAACGCAAAGAAATTCAAAACAATATTTCTACTGATTTTATAGCTATGCAAGTTTTTGACTCATTGTATAGTTTTGAAAAATTTGATGTCAATGCATTTTTTGAAAAGTGGGCTACAGTTGAAGTTACAGATTTTAAAACCATTCCAAATGGAATGAAATCGTTTGTTTTGGAAGGTGGATTATATGCTGTTTTTGATTATAAAGGCAATGGAAGTGATGCGGCTCAAACATTTCAATATATTTTTCAAACTTGGCTTCCTCATGCTAAATATATAATCGACAATAGGCCTCATTTTGAATTATTAGGAGCTAAATACAAAAACAATGATCCTAATTCTGAAGAAGAAATATGGATTCCAATAAAAATTAAAAGCTAATATATTTAACACCTAAAATACTTTTTTGAATATGCAAGAAAACACCATTAATGGAGTAGATTTTACGTTGAATAAAATGCCACAAAACGAATATGATTCCGTGCATTTTATAAACTGTAATTTTTCAAAAAGCGACTTGGCAAGCATCAGTTTTGTAGAGTGCTTTTTCGATAATTGTGATTTTAGTTTAGGTAAATTAAATAATACCGCTTTTGTAGATGCTAATTTTAAAAACTGCAAACTGTTAGGGCTTGATTTTGCTCGTTGCAAAGACTTTTTATTATCATTTACTTTTGAAAATTGTACGTTAGATTATGCCTCGTTTTTCAAGAAAAAAATAAAGAAAACTGTTTTTAAAAATTGCAGTATCAAAGAAGTAGATTTTTCGGAATGTGATTTAACAGAATCTAAGTTTTTAGACTGCGATTTAGCCATGTCGGTTTTCCAGCAAAGTGTAATTGAAAAAGTAGATTTTAGAACATCACATCATTACGGAATAGATTTAGAATTAAATAAAGTAAAAGGTGCAAAGTTTTCAAATGCGGGAATTTCAGGATTACTCCATAAATATAAAATTATAATTGAATAATTATGGTTTCAAACGAAAGTTTTAAAGAATTACCATTCTTATTTCCAGAAACAATAGAAGCACCTCATAGAAATATGTTATGTTATAAAGTAAAAGGAAAAATATTTGTTACCCATAATCAAAAAGAAAATAGGTGTTGTGTAAAATTAAGTTTAGAAGAACAGCCTTTATTTTGCATGATTGATGCTTCCATCATTTATACTGTACCAAATAGAGCGGGCAAATATGGTTGGACTTTAGTAAATTTAAAATTGGTGGAAAAAGACATGCTAATGGAGGTTTTAACAGCTGCATACTGCAATGTGGCTCCATTTAAATTAGCTCAGCCCTTTTTAACGCAAATTGATTCATTTTAGAATTTATAATACTTTCATCATATTTTGAAAAAACAGAAATCAACTAAGTAAAGGATTTTTAATATATATCATTGCAATAATGAATAGTACGCAAATTGATATTAACATTTTAATTGCTTGGGGTGGAGTTGCAAAAAAATTCAGGAAAAATCAAATTGTTTTTTCTGAGGACGATATTGCGCAATTTTACTACCAAATAATCGAAGGTCAAGTCAAATTAATTAATTTGCATAACGATGGAAGTGAATACATTCAAGGAATTTTTTATGATGGAAATGGATTTGGCGAACCTCCATTGTTTATTAATGAAAAATATCCTTCTACAGCCATTGTTCAAAAAGATTCTGTTATAATGGTACTTTCTAAAGCAAGTTTTTTTAAAATGATTGAAGATGATCCTAAAATTCAATTTAGTTTTTTGAAAATTTTTGCTCAAAAAATTTACAATAAATCTATTACAGCTCGAGAACTTATTCATAATACTCCAGATTTGAAAATTTTAGGGTTTTTACAATCAATAAAAAAGAAAGCTGATACACGTGTAACTCCATTATTGATTACCCATACGCGTCAAGAAATTGCTAATTTAACTGGTTTGAGAGTGGAAACTGTGATTAGAACGCTAAAAAAAATGGAAAACAAAAATCAAGTTCAAATTATTAATAGAAAATTGTATATTTAATGATTAAATATTCTTCCAGTTTTTGGATAAAAATTGTGTTGTTTAACCTATTTATTGTTGCCTGTTTAGGTGTGCTAATGAGGTTTAAAATTGGTTTTGAATTCCCTTGTTTCGACCAAAAAAATGTTCAACATGCTCATTCCCACTTTGCCTTTGTAGGTTGGGTAACGCAAACACTTTTGGTGTTAATAGTTAGTTTAATAGCACCTTTCTTAAAATTATTTCAATTAAAAAAATACAATATTTTACTTTGGTTAAATTTGATGAGTGCTTATGGCATGTTGGTTTCATTTTTTATTCAAGGATATGGCTTTTTTTCTATTGCATTTTCTGCTGTTTCAGTAGCTGTAATTGTAGTTTTTACACAGTTGTTTTTTAAGCATTCTGCTCAATTTAAACAATATTTTCAAGCGATAAAATGGTTCAAAGGCGCTTTAGTTTTCGCCATTTTTTCTGCATTAGGAACTGTTGCTTTGGCATATATGATGGTTACCAAAAATTTACATCAAACACCTTATTTAGCTTCAGTATATTTCTATTTACATTTTCAATATAATGGTTGGTTCTTCTTTGCGTGCATGGGTTTATTTACTGGCCTTGCCAATAAATTTAATGTGGTAATAAAAAATGATAAATTGATATTTGGACTTTTGTTTTGGTCTTGTATTCCTGCATATTTTCTTTCTACACTTTGGGCTCATCTTCCTATTTGGCTTTATATTATTGTAGTTGCAGCTGCTATTACACAGTTTGTTGGCTGGATTTTATTGTTAAAAAGTGTTTTTTACCACCTTCATTTACAAAGTAAATTCTCAAACACTATTATGTTTTTAATTTACTTTGTGGCCATTGCTGGTTTTGTGAAATTTACATTGCAATTAGGTTCTACTATTCCATTTGTAAGTACATTGGCATTTGGATTCAGGCCCATTGTAATTGCCTATTTGCATTTAGTTTTATTGGCATTTATTTCTATTTTATTATTGCTTTATTTATTCAGCACACATTTATTATCTCATGCTAAAAGTGGAATTATTGCATTGCTTTGCTTTGCAATTGGCGTATTTTTAAATGAATTTGTTTTAGCAATTCAAGGTATTGGTTCATTTAGTTATACTGTTATTCCTTATGTGAACACCATTTTATTTGTAATTGCTTTGTGCTTGTTTTTAGCTACATTCTCTTTGTTTTTTGTGAATTTGAAAAATAAAAAAAATTAAGCATTTATTATGACATGTATTAAACATATTAATTGTTGTTTTTATTAGCTTTGTAATCATTTGAAAAGAATTATATCCATATCGCTTTTACTTTGTATGCTATTGCAATTAACCAATAGGGTAGGTGTAATTACTTGGTTTAAAATAAATCAAAAGCAAATAATAGAATTATTCTGTATAAATAAAGCTAAGCCAGAACTTAAATGTGTTGGTAAATGTTATTTGAAAAATACTTTAAAAAACACCGAAGAAGCTGATACTCCCAAAAGCACTAATTCAAATACTAACAAAAACAATATTGAAGAAGTTTTATTTTTTGAAAAACATACTTCAAATATTTTTCTGCAATTTGTTTCTTTTCATTTTTTTATTAAATATAGCAGTAAACTTCTAACTGCTTTTGAGCCAAGAATATTTCAGCCACCAAAATATTAATTTATTTTACTGATTTTACTTGAACGATTTTTATCAAAATCGTAACCTCAATTATTTTAAAAAAAACAATCACATTTTATGAAATTTAAAACAATTTTGGCAATTACATTTGCCACCATATTACTTGCTACAAATGCATGTAAAAAAGATGAATCAATTACAACTATTAACCCAACTCCAACAGATCAAATTCCAAGTAATTATAAATTAATTGGTGAAACCTATATTTATGGCGCTGCGGCCAAAGCAAAAGTTTATGCTGAAAAAGAGCTTTTTGTGGGTTACAATAAAATATTTGTAGCCATGTTTGATTCTGTATCAAATACACGATTAACGGATGGTCATTTTGATGTAATACCTATGATGGATATGGGCATGATGAAACATTCTGCTCCAGTTGAAATAACAGATGAATCAATACCTAGTGATAAATTTTGGAAAGCTGCCATAGTATTTATAATGCCAAGTTCAGCTGGTAAATGGACATTAAACATGGCTTTTCATAACCATAAAACAGACAAAGAAGGCGAAGGAGAATTGGAAGTTAATGTAATAAATCCAACTACTTCGGTAATGAAAAGCTTTACTGCAAACGATAGTACAAAACTTTTTGTGTCATTGATTCAACCTGATTTACCAAAAATTGGTTTAAATAATTTCGAGATTTCTATTCATAAAAAAGATTCATTTATGGGTTTTACAGCAGTAGATGATTATAATGTAGAAATAGTTCCAATAATGCCTAGCATGGGTCACGGTTCACCAAATAATGTAAATCCAGTTTTTACTGAATTGGGACATTATACAGGATTAGTTAATTTTACCATGACAGGATTATGGAATGTAAAAATTATAATCAAAAAGAATGGTGTTATTATTAGTGATAACCAATCGTTTGATATAACTTTATAAATTTAAAAACAATTATTAACAAAGAGCATTTAAGATATAAATGTTCTTTGTTTTTATTTAATTATGTCGAAAAAAAACGTATTTATTTTACTGCTATTTTTTTATTTTAAAGGTTTTTCTCAATTCAATGCTATTGATTCAGCCAACAAAATTACAACGCTGAAAGAAGTAGTAATTTGCGAAAACGAAACCAATAAAACCAATGAAGCATTTAACTTTTACAGAAGCAGCAAATTAGCTAGCACCGAAGATATTTTACAACGAATAGAAGGTGTAAATTTAATAAGAAGAGGCGCATTTGGAATGGAACCAACCCTTAGAACTTACAGTGCCGGACAAATAAACATTACCTTAAATGGAATGAAAATGTACGGTGCTTGTACAGATAAAATGGATCCTGTTACAACATATGTTGAACCCAGTAATTTAAGTAAATTAGAAGTAAACCAAGGAACTGCTGGTGGCTTATTGGGAAGTACCATTGGAGGAAGTTTGAACATACAATTGAAGGAAGCTTCATTTAATTGTAAAGACCATCCACAAATAAATTTTTATACGCAATATGGCTTCGCCAATCTTTCAAAAAACATTGGATTTAGCTTAAATACCAACTCTAATAAATTTGCTTTAAGAATGAGTGGTGCATATAGAAAAGCTAATGATTACAAAGCAGGAGGAGACATTACTATTTTACATAGTGGTTACGAAAAATTGAATTTGAACTTTAGTGTTGCTTATCAATTAAACAAAACCAATCATATTATTTTCGACTATATAAACGACAATGGATCTAATATTGGTTACCCTGCTTTACCCATGGATGTTGCGTTTGCAAAAGCCAATATTTTTTCTGTAACACATCGATTTGTTTCAAGTAATTATAATAAAGTTTTAGAAACAAAATTTTACCATAACAACATTACTCATGCCATGGATGATACCCACAGACTTGAAACTATTATGCACATGGACATGCCAAGTTGGAGTTACACCAATGGATTTTATTCTCAATATAAAATACAACTAAAAAAACAACTTTTCAATGTTAGAATTGATGCACATCAAGCATTTACAAAAGCTGAAATGACTATGTATCCAAACAATGAAAAGCCAATGTTTATGCAAACTTTACCAGGGAATTTTTTGTATAATATTGGTTTGGCTGCTAATTATTTGTTAAATATTGATAGCCTAAAATGTATTGGTTTTAATATTCGAGAAGATTATAACTATCAATACGTAACGGATGAATTTGGTGTTTTACAATGGCAAGGATTTGGAATAAATACGAATGAAAATAAACAGAATTTTTTAACTACTTCTTCTTTGTTTTTTCAAATAAAAAAAGGTGTTTTTACCAATAAATTCACAATTGGTTATGGGCAAAGATTGCCAACTAGCAATGAAAGAATTGGTTTTTATTTATTTAATCGTGCCGATGGTTTTGATTATATAGGTAACTACAATTTAGCGCCAGAAAAAGCCATACAAATGGAATTTTCAAATACCATTGATAAGAAAAAATGGAATTTTAATACAACTTTATTTTTTCATCAAATTGAAAATTATATTTATGGTTATATTCTTAATAAATATAGCCCAATGACTATAGGAGGTAGAGGAGTTAAAACATATGCCAATATTAGTAATGCTCAACTTATGGGATTTGAAACTGCTGCAACTTTTAAACTTTTGAAGAAAATTATATACAAAGGAAATGTTCGATTTTCATATGGATTGTTAAGTAATGGTCAGTTTATGCAGCAAGTTCCACCTTTGAAATTTGTCAATACATTGCGATATCAAAAGAATACATTTCAGTTTCAAATAGAACATGTATTAGCATCTAGTCAAAAAAATATAAATATAGATTTTGGTGAAAGTAAAACTTCATCTTGGCAAATATTTAATGCTAGAGTTGCTTTTGCTAAAGCAATTAAAACTTCATCTTTTCAATTAAACATTGGTATTGAGAATTTGCTTGATTTAAATTATCGCGAACACTTAGATTGGGGTGGCGTACCTCAGTTTGGGAGGAATGTTTCAATTGGATTCAATTATTATTTGAACTAATTTTTAGTTTTTTAATATTATTTCTTAATGCTGAATATCATTTTGTTTTTATGATTCGGGTCATAATAAATAAATATAAATAGTTGTCAATTTGATGCTGTATAAAATACAGAAATATGAAAAAAGTAATAAAAAATTGTATCGTAGTAGCAGCCATGCTAGCTGCTAGCTGTAATAGCGCTACTACTCCAGCTACTGAAGCTGAAGCAACTCAAACTGAAGCCACAGGTGCTGGTCAATCAGGTGTTAAAGATGATGTATCAAATCCAAACGTTGTTCAAGTAGCAGTTGGAAGTAAGGATCATACAACTTTAGTAGCTGCCGTTACTGCCGCTAAATTAGTGGATGTATTAAGTAATGCAGGCCCTTTTACTGTATTTGCTCCTGTAAATGCTGCTTTCGATAAATTGCCTGCTGGTACGGTAGAAGGTTTATTAAAACCAGAAAAAATAGATGCATTGACTGATATTTTACAATACCACGTATATGTTGGTGTTCTTAAACCAGAATCATTTCAAGATGGTCAAACTTTTGGTCAAGTAAATGGTGGAAATATAAAAATTACAATGGTTGATGGTAAACCAGTTGTTAATGGAAAAGCGCATATTTTGGCTTCTATTCCAGCCTCTAACGGTATTATTCATGTTATAGACGAAGTTTTACTTCCAGGCAATTAGTGATTTCTTGTCAGACACAATTTTTACGTTCAAGTTTTAATTAATTTATTGAAGGGTTTCTAATAAAAATGGCTGCATTTATTTTATAAATGCAGCCATTTTGTTTTGTATTTAATGTTGTAATTGAAGGTTGTTAAACCAATATTTTAGTTTGCATTATAATGGATATATTATTGGCTCTTTCTTTCATTGCTTCAGCCATTTTCCCTTCATAATTTTCATCTATTGTTTCATGAAATAAATGAATCCATTGGTCAAAATCTTTTTTGCTTAAAGGCATATGTGTATGCAATTCTTTGTGTAAAAGCATTGGATTTCCAACATAACTTCCTGTATAAAAAAGTACGTTTTCCCAAAATACATACATAATTGGCATATGAGTTTTCCAGTTTACATGTTTGAAAAAGTGACTAATTTGGTTGTCTTTTTTTACTTTTTCATAAAATGCATTGACTAGAATTTCTATGTCAATTTTAGTTTTTATGTCATTAATAATATCAATGTCTTCCATTATTTAAATGCTTTCACCCCATTTTTCTTTTTCTTCATTGCTCCAAAAAGCAGGAAAAAACTTACGCTGTTGGAATTTAGGCATTAAGTATTTTTTCCATTCAGAACCTCCCGTTGCTTGTTGGTTCTCGTTTTTACTATCTAAATAATGCTTTGCAGTATTTAAATGAACCATGGGCCAAGCTACATTATACAAATGATCAAACTCTCTTAACATGTTTAATAATGCTTCCGATTTATTAGGTAATTCATTCAGTCTATCAGCTATAGTTTTTCCTTTCATGGTGTTTGCTAAACTGATGAATTGATGCAAATATTTTTCTTCAAATAAGGTAAGTGTCAGATTTTTTCTGCCAGTTTTTCTGTTCAATCCAGCATCTTTCCAATAGATATGGTCAAAGTATTCTTCGGTAGTTGGATTTGAACTTATACGTTCTCTACCTGCTTCATTCATTAAGTTTTCTAATCCGGTACAATGTAATTCAATGAACCTAAATTGCGCACTTTGAAAACCACTTGCTGGTGCTAAAGTTGCTCTAAATACATTGTAATCATCGTAATTCATTCCGTCTTTCATAATATCGAAGGAATTAATTAGCATTTGCGTGTAACGAATGATTCTTGTAAATTTATTCATCAAAAACTCTTCCGTATAAATTGCTTCAACTGCTACTTGTTTTATTTCATGTAACATTAGTTTTAAAAACAATTCTGTTACCTGATGGTACATGATGAAAATTTCTTCATCTTTAAAGTTTGTTCTTGGTTTTTGGAGCGATAATAAGGTGTCAACTTCTATGTAATCCCAATAGTTTATAGGTTTTGCTTGCAGCAATCCTTTTAAATATGTTTCAGGATTTTCTCCTAGTTTTTCGTACTTTTCTTTAATTTGATTGACTAAATTTTCTATATTCATATGGGTTTATAAGTCTTTTTTGTTAAACATGCGTAAAGATAAATAAAAGGGAATAATTGCCCAAAGGCAAAGTACAAAGGTAGAAATAAAAGTTCCAATTATTGTACCGAAAAAATCAGTAAAAATAGCACCTGTATGTCCCAATAATGCCGAAACATTTAATTGTAAAAGTATGAGTATTCTTGCCATGTCAATTGGACTAAGCATGGTTATTCCTATCATAAAATGTTCGATTGGATAGTCGGCAAACTGAAATAATAGGAACAATACTAATCCGTCAAACAGCAATGCAAAATATAGCCAAAGCATTATAGAAACACCAATTCCTTTCGATTTGTCGTGGGTAATTGCGCAAGCTAAAAAAGCAATAGCAATAAAAATTACACTTATCATACAGCCTACACTAATCATGCTGAGTGCTATGTTTAATGGTGCAAATAATAACAGCGGAATGCCTACTCCAACTACAAAAGCCAATATTTGCGAAATACTTAAACCAATAAATAAACTGGTCCAAATTTTATTTCTTTTTACCGGCTGGCTCACCATTAAGTCTATAAATTCGGAACTATTGTAAATATAAATAGTGGAGAAAATGATACTTACCAATGGAACTATAAGTAGCATAATATTTAACAAAGTCAAAACGCCTTTTGTGGCATTGTCTTCTAAGCCAAAAACACTCCAACTAAATATTGCTAAAAGTAAAGTATAGCCTAAAATTGTTCTGTTCTTTATAATGTCGAGTACTACAAATTTTATCAATCTATTCATGTACCGTAGCTTTTAAAATATGAGTAATCGCCTTGGCAATAGTTGGCATTTGTGTATCAGTTTTTAATTCTTCGGTGTTTTTATGAAACTTAATTTTTCCATCTTGCATAAAAACTACTTGCGTTACTAATTCATCTAGTTCGCTTAATAAATGCGAAGTAATAATAATGAGTTTGCCTTTTTGTTTTTCCTTAATAATTTTTTCCTTTAAAATTTCAGCTGCTAATGGATCTAAACCTGCTGTAGGTTCATCTAAAATCAATACATCGGGGTTAAATAAAAATGCAATGGTTGCGCTTATTTTTTGAGTAGTTCCGCCCGAAAGCGTTCTCATTTTTTTGTTAAGCAGGTCCTTTATTTTGTATAAATCTAATAATTCTTCATCTAATTGGCTGTTGTAATTTCTAATTTTTTTTATCATATCAATTACTTGACCAATGCTCATGTTTTCGGGATAGCGGCCTATTTGCGGCATGTAACCAATATTGTTTCTATATAAAAATTCGTTTTTTATGGAAACATCATTGAATAAAATATTGCCAGCATTGGGAACTACCATTCCTAAAATACTTTTTATTAAAGTAGTTTTTCCGCAACCGTTCGGGCCAATTAATGCAATGCATTCACCTTTATTAAATTGAGCCGAAGCACCATCTAAAACTGTTAATTTGCCAAATTTTTTCGAAATATTTTGTATGGCTATCATAGTAAAATTGGATGCATTAAGGGTTGCTCATCTATAAAATTAGTGGGTGTTAAACTTGGAATTACCTTTTCCGATTTATCTAAAAGCATGGCAAAAAAACTTTGATACAACAACATCACAGACGCATTATTTTCCACAATAATAGAAAATAAACTTAAAGGATGATAGGCAACATCGCCAATATTGTCTTTATTTAAATCATAGCCTTCATATTTGTCCCAATAGTTTTTGTTAAAAACGTTCAGCACCAAAGAACCATTGGTGCTTACATCGAAGGTATTGTTTTTAAAATTGTTGTTGATGATGTTATTTTCCATGCAACTTGCTTGTATTTTCATTCCCCAACCGTTGTTATAAAAACTATTATTTTCTACATTAATGCGGCTAGTTCCTTCCATAAATATTCCCGAAGTGTTTGATGAAAAACGGTTATTGAAAATATATCCATCCGATATTTCTTTTAGCAATAATCCATAAGCTGCATCGCCCCAATTGTCGGAAAAGTAATTGTTAATCATTTTTATTCTTTTAGAAAACATGACAGCTACTCCAGCGCCATTGTTTTTTAAAATATTTCCTATGTAAGCATCATCATTCGAAACCATAAAATGCAATCCATAACGAAGGTTATTAAATGAAATATTTCGCCAAATAATTGTACCCGTTACAAACTCAAAATAAATACCATCTCTATGACCAGTTATTTTATTTCCAATAATTTGTAGGCTATCGCTTTTCCAACAATGAATGCCGTTTCCTATTTGCTGCTCTTCTATTCCAAAAGCTTCTATTGTATTGTTTTTAACAATACAATGTTGTCCGTATTGGATATAAATTCCGAAAAAATTATCGAGCAGCACATTGTTTATAATGGTTACATGGTGCGAATCATACACCTTTATTCCACCCGGATCATCGAGCGTAGCATAACCTGAATGTTGAACTACCAATCCATCAATGGTAGTAAAGTTCGATTTTACAGAAACAACTTCATATTTCTTTTCTCCATCTAATACAGGTTTGTTTATACCTTTTATGTACAGCGATTTATCAACTACAATATTTCCTTCTTTGTATAAGCCTTCATGTATTTCTATGGTATCAAAAGCTACTGCAAATTTTATGGCTTTGTGAATAGTTTTATACTGCTTGTTTTGCCCAACGGTTAAAGTTTTACCATTGGCTATAAAAGCAAAAACAATACTAAATAAACTTAGCATTGTTTGCCTTTTGGTTTTATCAATTACTTGTTTAATTCTGTCCATGAAACTTTTGTTGCAGCATGTTTTTGTAAAAATTCATCTGCATCGGTTTGCTTTGAAAATGCAATGATGTTTCCACCCATTGGACTTTTTATTTCTTCGTTTTTATACAATATTGCTTCGCTTCCTTTTAAATATTTAGCTGGATTGTTAAAGTCGGCAATATAAAAATTCGCAAAAGCAATAGTACTGTTTTCGCTTTTAAATCGAACCATACACGCTATGTCATCAAAGTAATTAACCCTGCCTTTATCGGTTACACACTGTGCAATAAATTTTTCATTGGCAATGGTCATTTTACAAAAGTCACAATTGGTGTGATGAAGTTTTGGTTGTTTTGGTCCATCTGCTGTGCAAGATGTAAGCATAGATATAAACCCAAAAACAACTAATGGAACAATATTTTTGGTCATTTTTTTAGCCCATATTTTTGTTCCCATTACAAATACAGTAAGCATGAATAAACCTGCTGTAATAAAAAACCAACCACCAATGTCAGGAATTGAAAACGCACCAAAGTTTAATAATTGTTTGTAGCCAATCAATGGTGGTTGATAAGCCATTCCTGGTACTATAATGGCAGCATTTGGATCTAAATTATGTCCGTAATTATAATTCCATCTGTAAAAATCAATCATGGCAATAATTCCAAAAGCTACAAATGAAAAAAATAAAATGTTTGCTACTTTTTTATTTGCAATAATTGCTGCAAGCAGAGAAAATGCAGCAAAAAAACCAATGATATAAGGCAAAATAGTAAACTCAATAAAGTTTTCGGCATGTAAAGTTTGCATGCCTATATAATGGTTCAACCCATTTATAATATCAACGTTTCCGCCTAATTTGTTAGCATAAATTAATAAATTTAAGCCTTCAGGATATTGCGGTGCTTCTAGTTCTATGCGCCAAATGGCAACAAAAATAGATGAACCTAAAAGTGCGGCTGCTATAAATAAAAGTATGCGCTGTAATGTTGTTAATTTCATGGTAATTGAAAAATTGATTTGTTTTGAATATAAGAATTAAGAAAAAAAATGCAACTTGTATTTCTTAATTATTTGATATGAGTATATGTTTAAAC
>CAIUQQ010000191.1 GCA_903901345.1 uncultured Bacteroidota bacterium
AAATAAAAAAAAATAAAAAAGTTTCATTGCTTTTTTATATTTTTGATGTCAAAACAAACATTAAAAATACAGAATTTGAAAACAATAATCTTCGTTTTAACAATTTTTCTATTAGGGCTTTCGCAAACTGCATCAGCTCAAGGCCAAGATCAAAATGCGCCTACTTATGATTACAGTTATACTGATAGTACATCAAATACTAAACCAAGCGATTCAACTGTTACAGATTCTGCCATTACAGATACTGAAAGTTCTTTAGCTTCTTATAAAAGAATAGTTTTGAATTTTGATTCAAATACTAATTTAATTACATATAATGGTGTAGTGGAACAAGAAGATAGTGGTAGTGATTCATTGTATGCTAGAGCCAAAAAATTTGGGGAGAAAATATTTGGAAAGGATAATAATATATTTGAAGTTCAAAAGTATGGTCAAAAACTAGTGATGAATGGGTCAATAAATGCTTATTCATATGCTAATAAATACAATAAAAAAAGTATCGGAAAATATGAGTTCAAATTCATTGTTCTAATAAAAGAAGGTAGGTACAAATATTCTATAACAAATTTAGTTCATAGAGGCCCAATACCAGCTAATGGTAAACCTTTCAGAAATTACTTTGAATATTATTATAATTCAACAACAAATATTAGAGGTAATGATATAATTTTACGTTTTGCAGATAGAGAAATAAAAGATACAATTGCAAGATTCCAAACATCAATGAAAGAACCTAGATTGGTGGATGAAGATGAATGGTAAGATTTATTTAAGTGCATAAAAAAAGTCATTAGTTTAAAAGCTAATGACTTTTTTTGTTTATTTAAATATTGCCACTTTAAATAGTTTTTCTTTAATTGCGGAATATGTTAAATATAACTCCTGAGGTAACTTTAGAATCAATTCATTTGCGCAATGCAAATACAATGAGTGAATGGTTGGGTATTGAATTTATTGAAGTAAATACCCGTTTTTTATTGGCCAAAATGCCTGTTGACCATAGAACTATTCAAGCACTTGGTGTAGTAAATGGTGGTGCATTTTGTGCATTAGCAGAAACAGTTGGTAGTATGGCCGCTAATTTATGCTTGGACCGAACTAAATATGTAGCATTAGGATTAGATATTAATGCCAATCATATTCGTTCGGCAAATAAAGGTTGGGTTTATGGTAAAGCTATTCCATTACATTTAGGGAAAACTACACAAGTTTGGGAAATTAAAATTACTGACGATGATGATAAACTTTGTTGTATTAGTCGTTTAACAATGAGTGTAGTAGAAATTCGTAAATAATACCAAATAAATTGAGCAAAGCTATTGTATTTTATAGGCTTCCTGGAACTAATGAAATAGTGAAAAGAGAAGGCAATATTAATAGCCAACTTGTGCCTATTGATTTAATTTCTGAATCAGAAAAAGATATTTTTTATATTTCTCCTTTTAATGCTGGAAGCAATGCTTATGCTTGTATTTTAGAAAATGAAATAAATAAATTTGAAGTTATTTCATATCAAAGAAACAACAAAAATACTTATGATTCTGAAATAGATTTTATACAAAAAGTAGATGCTGCCGTTCATGAAATGAAGCAATTTCAACAAATAAGTAAAGTAGTTTTGGCCCGGTGTAAGGAGTTTAAAATAAAAGAAGAAATAGATATCAATGCCTATTTTTTGAATTTGTGTTTAAGCTATCCCAATGCTTTTGTTTATGCATTATCAAGTAGCATAACAGGAACTTGGGTTGCCGCCACTCCAGAACTTCTTTTAAAAGCATCAAATCAAGAAATAGAAACTACTGCAATAGCTGGAACAAAGTTATTTGATAATGATTTAGCATGGGGCGAAAAAGAAATAGATGAACATCATCAAGTGGAATCATTTATTGAGAATTTAATTCAAAAACATCAACTTGTATTAATAAATAAAAATGGTCCAAAAAGCATTGTTTCAGGACATCTTTTTCATCTTGCTAGTTATTATAAAATAGCAAACAAAAAAGGCATTTTAGATTCATTTTTAAAAGAATTGAATCCAACACCCGCAGTTGGAGGATTACCTTCACAAAATGCTATTGATTTTATAACTAAAAACGAACATTTAGACCGTAAATTTTACTCCGGATTTGTTGGTATAAAATCAAATAAATTAACGCAGCTTTATGTAAATATTCGCTGCATGGAAATATTTAAAAATCATGTGCATGCCTATGCTGGATGCGGTATTACAATACAATCAGATTCTGAAAGTGAATGGAATGAAACAGCCTATAAATTACAAACTGTTTTAAAGTTTTTAACGTAAATTTTTAAAAAAAGATTTCATTAATTCAGCTGCTTCACTTGCTAAAATTCCTGAATGTATTTTAGTTTTTGGATGAAGCTTAATCATTGCATTTTCAAAGCCTCTTTTTTCATCTTTTGCAGCAAAAACAACCCTATCAAACTGCGCCCAAAATATTGCACCAGCACACATAACACAAGGTTCTAAAGAAATATAAATAGTACAATCATTTAAGTATTTTGCACCTAAATAATTAGCAGCGGCAGTTATAGCTTGCATTTCGGCATGAGCAGTTACATCATTTAATTGCTCTGTTAAATTATGCCCTTTTCCTATAATTTGATTATTACTTACCACCACACACCCAACAGGCACTTCACCAATATCAAACGCTTTTTGAGCTTCAATAATTGCTTGTTTCATGAAATACTCATCGGTAAAAAATATATTTTCCATGGTTCAATATTAAATCAATTAAGGGATTTTTGAATAACTTATTTTATTAAAACAAAGCTTCTTGCTGCTTTTATAATTTATATAAACCATATTTTAAAAAACTAATTTTAAAACAAAAATACCGACTTAATGTTCTTAATTTGCAACTTGTGTTTTGAGAAAAAAAATGAATAAAATTGAAACTATTTGTATAATAAACGATGATGAAGTATATGCATTTATTATTAAAAAATCGATTGTAAAACTATCCATTTGTAACCATATAACTACTTTTTTAAATGGTGAAGACGCTATCAATTCATTTAAAAATATTTCAAATATTTTACCTGATATTATTCTATTAGATATTCATATGCCAGTAATGGATGGCTGGAGTTTTTTGAAAGAATATGAATTGTTACTTTCTTTTGATAAAAAGCTGATAATGCTTCATTTTCATTAGCAAACCATTTTTTAATAGTAAAATTATTTTTGAAAATCATTAGAGTTAAATAATAACAACCAATAACCATATCTTGAGTTGGTTTTAAAATAACATCACCATTAGATGGTGATAAAACATTATAAGAAGGTCTCATTAATGTTTTTGCTTCTAATTGGCTACATTCATATAATGGTAAATGAATTGCCATTTGATCACCATCAAAATCAGCATTAAATCCTGTACAAACTAAAGGATGCAAATGAATAGCTTGACCTAAAATAATTAAAGGATCAAAAGCTTGAATTCCAAAACGATGTAAAGTTGGGGCTCTATTTAATAAAATTGAATGCTTTTTTGTTAATAATGTAAGTAAATTCCAAACAAACGGTTTATTTTTTTTAATAATTATTTGAGCTAATTTTGTATTATGACTTGGTGCTTTTATTTTTGATTTTAATAATTCATTTATTAAAAAAGGTTGAAATAATTCAATTGCCATTTCATAAGGTAAGCCACACTGGTTAAGACGAAGATTAGGACCCACAATAATAACGGAACGTCCTGAATAATCAACTCGTTTACCTAATAAAGATTGTCGAAAACGTCCTTGTTTTCCTTCTAAAATTTCTGTTAAACTTTTTAAAGCTTTATTATTCAAACAAAACGTTTTATCTTTTGGTAATCTAGCATTATCAATTAGTGAATCAACACCCTCTTGTAATAATTTTCGACTATGTAAAGTAATTAAATCAGGTGCAATGAAATTATAAATAAAATCAAATAATCGTTGATTACGAGTAATAATTAATCGATAAATTTCATTAACATCTGCTGCTACTAAGCGTCCACTTTCTAATTCTAATAAGGGACGTAAATTAGGTGGTAAAACAGGTAAAGTTGTTAAAATCATCCAACTTGGATTAGTTCGTGTAGCTAAAAAACTTTCTAAAATTCGAATACGTCTAATAATCGTTTTATCAGGAATAATAATTGAATTTAATTGTTTTAATGAAGTATAGTCTACTAATGAACGAGCTTTTTTAATTTCTGCCTTAATATTAATTGATTCTAAAGCTGCCTTTATAATTTCGGCTCCTTTTCGTTTTTGAAGTCTTAAATTTTTTAATGTTTTGGGAAAAAGACTAGAATCCTGACCTTTAGGATTTTCAAATGAATTTTTTCCTTTCAAATTATTAACAAGAAATTTTTTTAATTCATTTGCATTTCCATTCAATCCTTGTTCCGGATATATATAACGGTATAATGGTTTATTTTTTTCTGTATTTTTACTATCACTTTCTCGAAAATAAACAATACTTTCAATTTCTTTTACTCCAATATTTGGCTCAACACATTTTAATAAGACAGCTAAATAATTTGGTATACCTTTTAAATACCATAAATGTGTTACAGGGCAGGTTAAATCTATATATCCCATTCTATAACGACGAACACGTGATTCAATTATTTCAACCTGACATTCTTCACATATTTTATCTAAAATAAAACCATTATATTTTCCACATTTACATTTCCAATTTTTAATTGGACCAAAAATACGTTCACAAAATAAACCATTAATTTCTGGTTGATGAGTTCTAAAATTAATGGTTTCGGGTTTTAAAACTTCACCTACAATTTCGCCATTTGGTAATCGTCTTTCTGCCCAACTTTTAATACGTTTTGGAGAAGCAATTGTTATTCTTAAATAATCGAATGAAGCATGTAAATTGTCTAAAAGTTTTAGTGAAGTTTCTAATTGGGAAATTTCATCCGTTGATTTTAACATTTTAAGTTTTATTTTTGTTAAATTTACAATTTTTTAAGATTAATTTTATTTAATCTTTGAATAACGTCATTCTTATATTTTAATTTATTTGAAAGAAAATTTTCATCCTTATCATTAAAATTAATAGATTTTGCAAATTGTTCTGCTTTTTTTCTTGCTAATAATGCACGTAATTTTAAACGTGATTCCAAATCTGTGAATAAATCTTTTTCAATTTCTTTGGATTCAGTTGGATTATAAAAATTATTTTCAAATTTTTTGATTGAAAAATCAAGTCCTAAGGCATGTAATTCTCTAATTAATGCTAAAAAGGATTCTGGAATTGAAGGATTAGGCTTTTCAATTTCTTTTCTTACTAAAATAGACTCATACATGTCATTTCGTCCATCTATATCATCTGATTTAATTGTTAATAATTCTTGCAAAGTATTTGAACATCCATAAGCTTCTAATGCCCATACTTCCATCTCACCAAAACGTTGTCCTCCTTTTTGAGATTTACCAGCTAATGGTTGTTCTGTAATCATTGAATATGGACCAGTTGCACGTGCATGAATTTTATCTTCTACTAAATGAATAAGTTTTAAAATATAACTTTTTCCAACAGTAATAGGATTATCAAAGAATTCACCTGTTCTTCCATCACGTAATAAAATTTTTCCAGGATAATAACTATTAAAAAGCCATTTTAAATCAGTTTTTAAAGCTGCTTCTTTTAACTTTTGGTTAACTAAAATACGTGAAGATTCTTTCCCATAAACTTCATCAAAAGGTAAAACTTTAAATCTATTTCCTAATTTTTCACCTGCTAATCCTAATAAACATTCAAAAACTTGTCCAACATTCATTCTTGAAGGTACTCCTAAGGGATTAAAAATAATATCTATTGGTGTTCCATCTGGTAAATATGGCATATCTTGTCTTGCAACAATCCGTGAAACAATTCCTTTATTTCCATGTCGACCTGCTAACTTATCTCCAATTTGGATTTTACGAATTTGAGCAATATAAATACGAATAATATCGCATGAAGTAAATAGTGCTGGTTCTTCCTTACTTAATAATGTTGTCGAAATAATACGAACGTCAATTACACGCCCTTCTGTTGAATGTGGAACACGTAAAGAAGTATCTCTATAATTTTCATGCTTTTGACCATAAAGAGCTCTTAATAATTTAGCCTCTGGAGAAGAATCTTCTTCGCAAGGTGTTAATTTTCCAATTAATATATCGTGTTCTTTAACATAAGATCCTACTTTTACAATTCCATCAGAATTTAAATGACGACTAATATGTTTTGTTAAATGTGGTAAGCTATTTGTTAATTTTTCACTTCCTGTTACACAATAAGTTAAAGTTGTTTCATGTTCTTCAATATGAATAGATGTTAAACAATCTTCAATAATAATACGCTCATTAATTACAATTGCATCTTCATAATTGTAACCTTCCCAAGGCATATAAGCAATTGTTAAATTTTTACCAAGTGATAATTCTCCATCATTTGTACTTGGACCATCCGCTATAATTTGCCCAGAAAAAACTTCTTCTCCGCTCCAAACAATAGGACGTTGATTAATACATGTTTCTTGATTAGAACGATAATATTTACGTAAATAATAAGTAATACTTTGATTTGCATCATCTAAAATTTTGATAGAATTTGCAGAAGAGAAAAGAACTGTTCCTTGACAATAACTTTTGATAACCATTGAAGAATCTAGAATTGCAGCAGTTTCAAGGCCTGTTCCTACAATTGGTTTTTGCGTATAAATTAATGGTACTGCTTGTCGCTGCATATTGGATCCCATTAAAGCTCTATTAGCATCATCATGTTCCAAAAATGGTATTAAGGCAGTTGCTAAAGAGACGATTTGCAATGGTGAAGTTGTAATAAAATTAATATCTTTACTCTTTTTTAATGAAAAAAGATTATTTTCTTTAATTGAAATATATTCTTCAACAATTTTTTTCTGATTTGTTAAACTTATATCAGCAACTGCAACTATTGTTTCACTCTCTTGTTCTGGATTTAAAAAAATTGGTTTTTTATCTGAGAATACTTTATTATCTTGAACTAAAAAATAGGGTGTTTCAATAGATCCTAAAGAACTAATACGGCCATATAAGGCCATAGAAGTAATTAATCCTGCATTTTGTCCTTCTGGTGTTTCAATAGGACAAAGTCTTCCATATTGACTTGGATGAATATCTCGTATAACAGTACTAATATGATCTCTTTTTAATCCATTCGGACCAAAAACACTAATACGACGTTTATGAGTTAATTCTGATAATGGATTAATTTGATCCATAAATTGTGATAATTGACTAGTTTTAAAAAATTCTTTAATAGAACTTGTAACTGGTCTAGGGTCAATTACCCAATCTTCTGGATTCGAATAAGTATCTACTTCAAAGCTTAACTTTTGAGAACTTACAATGGATGATTCTTCAATCAAACTTTTTTGAAGTCTATATAAACCAATTCTTATTTGATTTTGCAGTAAATCACCAATAGAACGAATTTGTTTATTTTTTATATCATCAATATCATCACTTACACGATCATAATATTTTAATTCAATTAAACCATCTATTATTCCAATAAAGTCATGAGCAGTTAAATATGTAATATCTTTTGGTAAATTAATTCCTAATTTTTTATTAATTTTATATCTTCCAATTTCACCAATTGAAAAGCAACCCGAACGTTGATTAAAAAATAATTTTTTTATGACTTGAGTATTTTCACGTATTTTAATTTTTTTCTGAATATCGTCAGTAATTCCTTCAATTTCTTTATTAGTTAATTGTAAATTTGAAAAATGTAAAGGATATTTTAAACTATCTAAAATTTCTTGAACATTTAAACCAAAATAACGAATTAAATCATAAATAAAAACTTTATCTTTATCGCTTTCTTTATCTGCTCGATTTTCTTCATCAGTTAATTCACTACTTTTTTGTTTAAATTCATTCAGACGTATATAAATTTTGTCTTTAGAAAATGTAGAGGCTTTTTCTGTTCCAATTTGATCTAAAATAAATTTTGTCCATAATCCTTTATTTGAAATAACTGTCGCAGTATAAATGGTTTTACGACTTGTTCCAAATTCTTTACGAAAATAAATTCCTGGACTACGAATAATTTGACTAATTACAATTCTTTCACAGCCATTAATAATAAAAGTTCCTTCATCTGTAATCAAAGGAACTTCTCCAAATAGGATATCTTGTTTAACACGTATTTTACGATTTTTAGAACGTTTTAAATTTTTATCGTTTAAAATTTGTAAATTTTCATTATTTTGTTCGGTTTGATAAGAATATTCACCAGGAATATAAAGCTGAATGGAATATGTCATATCACGTTTCAAACATGTATCCAAATTATAATTGGGTCCTTTTAATTTTAAATCATTCAAATATAGATAAACTAAACATTGTACTTTTTTTCCTCCTAAAACTCTAATTTTAGATAAAAAGGGATTGGGAAAATTTAATAATTCGTCACTAATTCCATTTAATAGAAAACGATAAAAGCTTGCTCGTTGGGCTTCGGACAAATCACCAATATTATTTACAAATATTTTGTTCATATATGGAATTATATCTTTTAAAAATTTAAGTTAAGTTAAAAATTACTAGGAACTAATTAAAAACATTAAAAACTAAAACTATATCAAAGTTTTAGTTTTTTAATATTGGACTTTTACATATAATTTGCCGATTTTTGATTTTTTTCTTGCTGCTGTATTTTTATGTAAAATACCTTTTTTAACGGCTTTATCAATCATGCTATAAAGATTTTTAACAATATTTAAAACTTCGACTTTACCCTTTTCTTTACCTTCATTTTCAGTGCTAAAAGATTTTAGTTTTATAGTAAATAATTTTGACAATGTTTTTATTGTTGAAGTGTAACGTCTATTAATAATACGATTACGTCTATTTTGTGTAATTAACTTTCTATTTCGTTGTTTTTTATTCATATCTTTTAAAATCTAATATTTTTAAATATTTATTACCTTAACAATAACATAATAATGAAAGATTTACTATTTCTAATTAAAAAAAAATTTAAGAAAATAGCAAACATTTTAAATTAATGATATAATGGGAAAGAACTCAAAAAAATTTTTAAAATTAATCGAGTAAAACTAAAAATTAAATTATTTATCTCTATCTATGGCAAAAAGTAAAGGACCTCGTATAATGATAACTTTAGAATGTACTGAGTGTAGAAAAAATGAAAATAAACGTTCAGCCGGTGTTTCAAGATATTTAACGCAAAAAAATCGACGTAACACTCCTGATAAATTAGAAATTTCAAAACATTGTCGTTATTGTAATAAGCATACTATTCATAAAGAAACAAAATAAAAAACTAAAAGATATTATTTAAAACATGAATTATTGGAATAAAGATAAAGATAAAAAACGTACTAATTGGAATCAAAGTTTACGTTCAAATGTAAAAACAAATAGACCCAAAAAAATTCGTAAAAGTCTTCAATATTTATTAGTTTTAAAAAAATTCAATAACATTATTGATTACAAAAATGTAAAATTATTAAAAGCATTTTTAACAAAATACGGAAAAATTCGTCCACGTCGTAAAACACGTGTTTCAGTTCAAAAACAAAAAGCAATTGCTAAGGCTATTAGAAAAGCAAGAGCTTTTGGAGTTATACCTTTCACATGTGATGTGAAAATTTAAAAATCAATGAATAATTTTTAATGAGAAAAGCCAGAAGTAATAATAATTTTATTGATAAAACTTTCACTATTATTGCAGATGTAATTTTACGAGTTTTTCCTGCAAGTCAACAAGAAAAGAGAGCTTTTTCTTATTATTTAAATGGTTTATCTGCTCAAGATTAATCGCCCGGGTTCTATTGTATCTATCTTCATGGGTAATGTGTCCAGGAGTTTTTCGGTCTGCCGATGGGAGCTTGTGAATAATTATATAAATTTACGA
>CAIUQQ010000192.1 GCA_903901345.1 uncultured Bacteroidota bacterium
AAACAATTTTACACAAAATGAGTAGTATAAATTATACATATTGAAGATAAAGGAAAAAAATATTTTATAAAATGTAACATGATTATAAAATAAATTATTTGTAATGTTGAACCAACATAATTATAAAAACGTAATTATGTATTTATAATAAATTATGAAAGCAGAAATAATAACAATTGGTGATGAATTATTAATTGGTCAAGTAATAGATACAAATAGTGCTTGGCTTGGCCAACAGCTGAGTTTATTGGGCATAAGCTTATACCAACGTACTGCTTGTGGTGACAGTAAAGAACAAATATTAGCATGCTTACATGATGCTGAATTACGTAGTGATATAATAATTATAACAGGAGGATTAGGTCCTACAAAAGATGATATAACAAAGAAAACTTTATGTGAATATTTTAACACAAATTTAGTTATTGATGAAAAAGTTTTAGCATGGGTTACTAGTATTTTTCAAATGAGAAAAATGCCATTGCTTGATATTAATTTACAACAAGCATTAGTACCAACAAATAGTAAGACATTATGGAATAGAAGTGGTACTGCCCCAGGAATGTGGTTTGATGTAAACAATAAAATATTTATTTCATTGCCTGGTGTTCCATTCGAAATGAAAGTAATTTTTGATGAAGAAGTAATTCCTTTATTGAAACAAAAATTTGATCTTCCAACTATCTATCATAGAACATTGCAAACATGTTCAATTGGTGAAAGTTTTTTAGCAGAAAAAATAAAAGATGTTGAAAATAATTTACCAAGTTATATAAAGCTTGCATACTTGCCATCGGTTGGTACTGTAAGGCTTAGACTAAGCGCTAATGGAAACAATAAAGAACAATTAATTAATGAAGTTAATCAAATATGTAATCAGTTTTATGAAAGAATTGGTGAATATATATATGGTGAAGGCGATGATAATTTAAGTCAAGTAGTAGGTACATTATTAAAAGAAAAAAATAAAACTTTAGCAACTGCAGAAAGTTGTACAGGAGGATTTATTGCCCATCAAATAACTTCTATAGCTGGTAGTTCATCTTATTATAAAGGAAGTATTGTTAGTTATGATAATAAAATAAAAACACTTGAATTAAATGTTAGCGATGATATTTTGAAAAATGAAGGTGCAGTAAGTGAAGCTTGTGTTAAACAAATGGCACAAACTATTCTTAATAAATTTGAAGTAGACTATGCCATTTCAACTAGCGGGATTGCTGGTCCTGACGGAGGCTCTGAAGAAAAACCTGTTGGTACAGTTTGGATTGCTATAGCAAATAAAAATGAAGTAATAGCTAAGAAATTTAACATGGGAGATAACAGAGAAAGAACTATTTTAAGAACTAGTTTAATGGCACTTGATATGCTAAGAAAAATGATTTTATAAATTTTGAATATTATCCCGATGTATCGCATATACGTCAACTTAATTTAAAGTTTTTTTCTTGTAAACATTTATAAAAATTGAGTTCCAGAGGAACGAAACATTTTGTAACAACGGGTTTTAACCCGTTAAAAAATGAATATAGACTTTTATAATACGATAACCCCGAATTTCATTCGGGGCTATTAATATTAAACTCCTCTGGAATTTCTCTTTTTTTGCTTCTTAAGTTGACGCACATGCGATGTATCGGGATTGAATTTTGAATGGGAATAAAAAATAATCAAAACTTCAAACAAACTTCATGCTGAAAGCATCTTCTTTCCTTATAAACAAGATTGGTAATTTTAGATATTAAATGTTATTCAAACAGCTTTGAATATTTATCTTTTATAAATCCAACATTTGTTCATTGGAAATAATATGTGTTCCAGTTTTATTGTTTGTAATTGCAATCCAATACATTGCTTTTGCTACTTGTTTACTTTCTATAGCTGCATATTTTTTCATGCTTCCAACCATTAGTTTTGATAATGGTTTTAAAATAATTTGCATGATTTTTTCGCCTAATCTAAATTCATTTCTATTTCCTAATAATAAAGATGGTCGAAATATATAAAACGAATTGAACCCAATATTATTAATTGCATTTTCCACTTTCCCTTTTACACTATTATAAAACACTTTTGAGTTTGCATTGGCACCTAATGCCGATACTAAATAAAAATTACTTGCACCATTTTTATATGTTTCAATTGCTAGGTTTAAACAATACTGAAAATCTACTTTATAAAATTCATGTTGCGAACCAGCTTTTTTTATGGTTGTTCCCAAACAACAAAATACATCATCACATTTTATATTATCAGCTATTGATTGCAGGTTATTATAATCAACTATAACTTGTATAAGCTTTGGCGATTGAAAAGGAATTTCATTTCTTACCAATGCTACAATTTTATTGTAATGATTACTTTCTAATAAATTGTTTAATAATTGGCTCCCAATTAAACCTGTTGCACCTGCTATAATTGCCGTTTTCATTTAATTTTATCCTTTTAAATATATTTACAAATAAAAGTAAAAATATTAGGACAAAATTACGCTTTTTATGAAATGATAATTTTATTATTGCATTATAAATTAAACTAAAAATATGGCTTATAATCACGAAATAGACTACCGAATTTTTGGTAGTGAAATGCAATGTGTAGAAATAGAACTTGACCCCAACGAAACTGTAATGGCTGAACCAGGAAGTTTTATGATGATGAATGATGGCATTCAAATGCAAACCATTTTTGGAGATGGAAGCGAACAAACAGGTGGTGTTTTAGGTAAAATATTTAGTGCAGGCAAACGCCTTTTAACTGGCGAAAGTTTATTTATGACTGCCTATACAAATATTGGTCAAGGGAAAAAGCAAGTAACTTTTGCTGCTCCATATCCAGGGAAAATTATTCCTTTAGATTTATTGCTTTTAGGTGGAAGAGTTATTTGTCAAAAAGATTCTTTTTTATGCGCAGCAAAAGGTGTTTCTGTGGGCATCGAATTTCAGAAAAAACTAGGTACAGGATTATTTGGTGGCGAAGGATTTATAATGCAGAAACTAGAAGGCGATGGACTTTGTTTTGTGCATGCTGGCGGACATGTAGAAGAACGCGAATTACAACCCGGAGAAATGCTTAAAATTGATACTGGTTGTATTGTTGCATTTACTAAAGATATAGACTATGACATTCAATTTGTAGGTGGAATTAAGAACACTTTATTTGGTGGTGAAGGCGTGTTTTTTGCAACTTTAAGAGGGCCAGGAAAAGTTTGGATTCAAACTTTACCTATTAGTCGTTTAGCGGGAAGAATTTTACAATATGGTTCACGTGGTGGAAAAGAACAAGGCAGTATTTTAGGTGGCCTTGGAAATATATTAGATGGTGATGGCTTTTAAAATTAAATACATAAAAAAAGGCGATTTGAGTTTCAAATCGCCTTTTTTATTTTATGAGAATATTACAATCCTAAAATCATTTTATTAGGATCATTTCCTTCCGTTAATAGCAAAGTAGGATTTTCTAAACATTGTTTTACTTTTACTAAAAACCCTACTGATTCGCGTCCATCAATAATTCTGTGGTCGTAACTTAATGCCAAATACATCATTGGCCTTGCTACAATTAGTCCATCTTTAACCACAGGACGTTCTATAATATTATGCATTCCTAAAATAGCAGATTGCGGAGCATTAATAATAGGTGTACTCATCATGCTACCAAAAACACCACCATTAGTAATGGTAAAAGTTCCACCGGTCATTTCATCAATACTTAATTTATTATCGCGGGCTTTACCTGCTAATCGAACTACTTCACTTTCAATTTCTGCTAAACTCATGCTTTCAGCATTTCTAATAACAGGAACTACCAAACCTTTTGGTGCAGAAACAGCAATTGAAATATCACAAAAATCGTGGAAAATAATTTCTTCACCATTTAAGTATGCATTTACAGATGGGAATTGTTTTAAAGCAACCGTAACTGCTTTTGTAAAAAAGCTCATGAATCCTAAATTTACACCATGCTTTTCTTTAAACTGAGCTTTAAATTGATTTCTTAAATCCATTATTGGCTTCATGTCAACTTCGTTAAATGTAGTTAACATAGCTGTTTCATTTTTAACAGCAACCAATCGTTTAGAAACAACTTTACGTAATGAAGTCATTTTTTCAACGCGTTCATTCCTGGTTTTTGTTTCGTTTGTTGTAACTTTTAATTCAGCATTTAAAGCATCACCTTTTGTAATTCTACCTTCTTTGCCAGTACCTTTTACATTTTTTACATCAATTCCTTTTTCTGCTAATATTTTTGCAGCTGCAACACTTGGAAATGGTTTATTGGCAACTAGCTGCTCATTGCTGGCTGCTGGCTGAACTGTTTCTGTTTTGGGTTTTATTGATTCAACTTCTGCCTTTGAACCTTCTGGTTTAGCAGCAGTTTCATCTATTAAACAAATGGTGTCACCAACTTTAATGGTATCGCCTTCGCTTCCTTTGGTAGTTAAAATACCCGCTTTTTCAGCATTTAACTCAAAAGTAGCTTTATCGCTTTCTAACTCACAAAGCAATTCATCCATTGCTACATAATCACCAGTTTTTTTATTCCAACGAGCTATAACGACTTCACTTATTGATTCTCCAACTGTTGGTACTTTTATATCAAGCATATTTTATTTATTAATAATTTTAAATAGTTCCGCAAATTAGTATTTTGAACGCTTAAATAAGAAAAAGGTTTACTAATTTATTTTAGGTGTTTTAAATTAGCAATAAAAAAAACGACTTCTTAATAAATTAAAAAGCCGTTTTTTTGCAAAACTATAAGCCGGGTTCTGTTTTATTTCAACTTTAGAAGAAACAAATTCTATCATTTATCTTGCCATGCTATCACTAACATAATCTATTGCAGTCTACCCATTGTACATCAAGACGAGCAGCCTTGTGAGCCGAAACTCGGTACAACCTATTTGACCTTGCAACGCATAAGGTTTACCTTGCAATAAATGTTACCATTTACCCGGTGGTCTCTTACACCACCTTTTCACCTTTTCCTAAATTTTTATACAAAAAACTCAGGTAGTTTAATTTTCTTTAGCACTGTCTGTCAATTAATTTTTACATTAAAAGCCTACCCGTTAGGTAGTATGCTGCTCTGTGTTGCCCAGACTTTCCTCATTACACAAGTGTAACGCGATAGAACATTTTGCATGGCAAATGTAATTTATTTATAGATTGAAATATAATAATAATGTAAAGTATTTCTGCACTATTTTTATATTTGATATAATAATTTTAAATTGCACTCAACTAAAAACCAAAACATGAAAAAAATTTTCACTTCCATTTGCCTATTAATAAGTAGTTTGAGCTTTGCTCAAATAAGTATATTAAGTACAGATATTCCTAGAGTTAATGATACCATGAGATATAGCGAAACAACAGTTGGAATTACTGCTGC
>CAIUQQ010000193.1 GCA_903901345.1 uncultured Bacteroidota bacterium
ATCAATCATTTTATTCAGTAGATTATAACCGTAAAGGACTTCAGGCGTTAGGATTATTTTTACAAAAACAATTATCCAAGCTATTGCCGGTATCCAAACATTATTGTAATTAATATCTGTTTGATTTTTTGACATTAATTGTGTTGTTATTCGTAAGAAAAAAATAACAACAAAAGAAACAAAAAGAAAGATACTCCAGTTTTTTATCAATTCATTTTGTTTCTGAATGGACTTTATATCTGTTTTACGGTTCCAAACCTCCCTTTTTAGCATTACAAACACAATAACCATGTAGGTTAAATAGGATAAAATGCAAATAGATAAAACCAGATTTTTAGCCAGATTTGCGATTGGGGGCTTTGTAAAAATCACAAAGAAAGAACCAACTCCTATCAAAAAAGGTGTTATAAGATGTAACAAAGTACTAATCTCAAATTTGCTTTCATACACCAAGCTCTTAAAATAGAGGTAAAAACAGGGCAAAAGCATTATAAAGCATATATATATAGTAAATAATATTGGTCTTACATTGATTTCAGGGTAAGCCTTCATTATACCATGTAGAAAAAATCGTACGGTGGCAACTACGATTATAAAAATCAAGTATTTGTTTGCTATTGACTGCTTAGAATGGTTATTTTTCACAACGATGAAAATCGTACAAACTAAGCCAAGGGCAGCAGTTATAAATAAAATAATGGCATTAATCATAAATAAAAAAAACTAATGATTTGGATAGTTGTGATGCGATAAAAATAACTAAAATAGAAAGTCAAAATTCTTGCAAAAAACGCAAACGATTTCTAAAAATAGTATTCCAAAAACGGGAAATCACTTTCCATAAGTTGGAAAATAGCGTAAAAAAACCTAGGAATCAATATTTTTCAGGCAAAGTATGTAAAATATTCATTCAAAACTTGTGTTGAGCCTTTAGCCACAAACCACTGAGATTAATTAGCCATACTGTTTTGCTGTAACTAGCTAACTTTTTGTCTTTTAGAACAATAAATTATGGGGAAAGAAGAAAAATGTTTTCCGAAGTGTGGAAATCGTATTTCAAAACTTGGAAAGTAAAAGTATACTACATTAATTAACATATTGATACCATTATTTTGCTGTGAATATTTTTAGGGCTGAAATAATAATCAGCATTCTACAAATAGTGTTTCTACAAAAATTAATTACAAAAAATCAAACAAATGAAAAAAATTTTTCTTTCTCTTCTAGTATTTGCTTCTTTAGCAACCAAGGCCCAGGTAGGTATTGGATTAGCCGCTACTGATGTAGCCGCCTCTGCTCAGCTTGAGGTAAAATCTACATCTAAAGGGATTCTCATACCTCGAATGACATCATCTCAAAAATCAGCCATCAGTAGTCCAGCTAATGGTTTAATGGTTTATCAAACAGATGGTACTAGTGGGTTTTATTATTACAATGGAAGCAGCTGGAATTCTTTGAGTTATACTTTACCCACTGCCTCTTCAAGTACAATAGGCGGCGTAAAAGTGGGATCAGGATTAAGTGTTGATCCTACTTTTGGCACTTTGAGTGCAACTTTAGCTACAGCCTCTTCAAGTACACTAGGCGGTGTAAAAGTTGGATCAGGATTAAATATTGACGCTGGTACAGGTATTTTGAGTGCTAGTTTTCCCACTGCTAGTATATCTACACTAGGCGGCGTAAAAGTTGGATCAGGATTAAATATTGATATGTTTGGTGTTTTGAGTTCTAGTTTAGCGACTGCTAGATCAAGTACACTAGGCGGCGTAAAAGTTG
>CAIUQQ010000194.1 GCA_903901345.1 uncultured Bacteroidota bacterium
AAAGAACTTTTAAACTATCCTGTCGTTTAAAGGAGTGCAAATATAGGCAGTTTTGTTTTTTTGTCAAGTCCTTTCTTTGTTTTTACCTCATTTTTATAAAAAATAGCCTTATTTACAAGCATATAAAATTTATTTGTTAAAACTTAACGTTAGGCATAGTATTATTGCAGTATGGCACATTTTGATTTTGAAAAACCAATACAGGATTTAGAAGACCAATTGAAAAAGGTTAAAGAAGTAGCTGATAAAGGAAAAATAGATGTAAGCGCTTCTATTAAAGAGTTAGAAGAAAAGATTATATCTACTAAGAAGGAATTGTATAGTAATTTAAATGGATGGCAACGCGTTCAAGTAAGTCGTCATCCTGATAGACCATACACTTTAGATTATGTTGAAAATTGTTTCGATAATTTTGTTGAATTACATGGTGATAGAAATGTAAAAGACGATAAAGCAATGATTGGTGGATTTGCTTCCATTGATGGTAAAACTGTTATGATTGTTGGTCATCAAAAAGGGAGAAACACCAAACAACGTCAGTTTAGGAATTTTGGAATGCCAAATCCTGAAGGTTATAGAAAAGCTTTGCGTTTAATGAAATTAGCTGAAAAATTCAATAAACCAATTATTTGTTTTATTGATACTCCTGGCGCATCTCCCGGATTAGAAGCTGAGGAACGCGGACAAGGTGAAGCCATTGCTAGAAATTTGTTAGAAATGAGCGTGCTTAAAGTTCCCGTTATTTGTATTATAATAGGGGAGGGTGCAAGTGGTGGTGCATTAGGAATTGGTGTTGGCGATAGAGTGATGATGATGGAAAATACTTGGTATTCTGTAATTTCACCTGAAAGCTGTTCATCTATTTTATGGCGTACTTGGGAGTTTAAAGAAAAAGCTGCAGATGCTTTGAAATTAACCGCTAACGATATGTTTAAAAACAAATTGATAGATGGAATTATTTTGGAGCCATTAGGTGGAGCTCACGAAAATCCTGCTGAAGCATTTGTAATTATGAAAACAGAAATTAATAAAATGCTGGCTGAATTAAGTGCAATGAATGCTGATGATTTAATAAATTCAAGAATTGAAAAGTTCAGTGCAATGGGATCATTCACTGAATAAAATATTATTTGTTAGTTAAAATATTTTTTTAAAAAATAAAATAAGTGATGAGGAGCAATTCATCGTTTATTTATATAAAAATGAACCACATAGGAACATACAAAACATAGCTAATAAACTATGTGCGCTATGTTTATATGTGGTTTTTTATTTGAAACTAATTCAACTAAATTGGATTAAACAAATTGATACTGCTTTTTGATAAAGTTTTTTATACAATAGAATTAATATAAAAATCCATCAGTTTTTTTGCCAATAAATTTTTATCAAATAGCAAAGTTCTTTCTTTTGCTTCAGCTACTATTTTACTAATTGTTTCTTTGCTTTGCAATTCATTGTTTATAAAACTAACAATTGCATCGTCATCAAATGGTGATATACAATTACCGCTTGGTCCAATAACTTCTGGCAACGATGAAGTATTGGAAGTAATAACTGGTATTTCACTTTTCATTGCTTCTAAAATTGGAATTCCAAATCCTTCAAATTCTGAAATGTAAACAAAAACTTGGCTACATTGGTAAATGATGGGTAAGTCTTCAAAGCTTATATTTTCAAGTATTTGTATTCTGCTTTGTAAATTATTTTTGATTGCAAAATCAAATAATTCCATAGCATAATCAGTTTTTTTACCAATTAAAACCAAACTCCAATCGCTTGAAAGTTTAGCCAATGCTTTTAAAATTGTTAATTGATTTTTACGTTTTTCAATGGTACCAACACTTAAAATAAACTGTTTTGGTAAATTGTATTGAGCAATAATTTTTCCCTTTTCAATTGTTGAATATTGCTTTGCAAAAGCAGCATCACAATCTTGATAAAGTACTTTGGTTTTGGACTCATTTATTTCAAAATAAGTTTCAATATCTGTTTTTGTTTGCTGGCTTGCTGCCAATATTAAGTCTGCATTTTGACAAGCTCGTTTAAACTTTTTCTTGTAAATATAAGCGTCAATAGTATTGTAATAATCAGGATAACGCAGAAAAATCAAATCATGAATGGTTACCACAGTTTTTGTTATTTGATTATTAATTCCATTAGGAATTTCATTACTTAAACCATGAAAAATATCTAACTTTAAATCGTTAACGATGTCGCCAATACTGTAACTTCGCCATGCTGCATGAAATTTTTTATGTAAATAATTTTCAGGTTCTATTATTTCAATACTATAATATTCACTAAAAAAATTTTCAAATTTTTTATCAATGGTTGGCGTAAATAAATAGTACTGATGTTCAGGAAAATTTTCTAATAACGATAAAATTAATAAACGAGAATAATTACCCAAACCTGTTGAGTTATTGAAAGCACGTTTAGCATCAAATCCTATTTTCATTTTTTAAACCTTATTTTATTATGCCAATTTATATAGCCACGCTATTGTCTCTTAAAGCATCGTTTAAGCTGGTTTTTTTATCAGTGCTTTCTTTGCGTTTGCCAATAATAATGGCGCAAGGAACTTGATAATCTCCTGCAGGAAATTTTTTGGTGTATGAACCGGGAATAACTACCGAACGAGCCGGAACAATTCCTTTATATTCAATAGGATTTTCGCCTGTTACATCAATTATTTTAGTGCTCATGGTTAATGTTACACCAGCTCCTAAAACGGCTTCTGTTTCTACTCTCACACCTTCTACAACTATGCAACGAGAACCTATGAAACAATTGTCTTCAATGATTACAGGCGCAGCTTGAACAGGTTCTAAAACTCCACCAATTCCAACTCCACCACTTAAATGAACATTTTTTCCAATTTGCGCACAACTTCCAACCGTTGCCCAAGTGTCAACCATGGTTCCTTCATCTACGTATGCACCTATGTTTACATAACTTGGCATCAATATAACTCCTTTTGCTAAAAATGCACCATAACGAGCTACTGCATGAGGAACAACTCTAACACCCAATGCTGCATAATTGCGTTTCAATAACATTTTATCATGGAATTCAAAAGGACCCACTTCAATGGTTTCCATTTTTTGAATAGGAAAATACATGATTACCGCTTTTTTTACCCAATCGTTTACTTGCCATCCATTAGCAGTTGGCTCAGCGGTTCTTAAAATTCCTTTATCAAGCTGATCAATAACTTCTCTAATGGCTTGTTGAGTTTCGATTTGTTTGATTAAGTCACGGTTTTCCCATGCTTGTTCAATAATATTTTTTAACATCTTTTATAGTAAAATTCTATTTTTTTGTAAATGTATTTTGTTTTGTCTGCTTAAAAAATTTCAAGTTCGAGGCTTGTGTGAATAGAAAAAAGGGAGTTTACTAATAATAAATGACCTTTTTTATAACAAGTATAACGATGAAATTGGAATTTTATATCAGACAACTAAATATGTCTTTCAGCATGATAACTGGAGCGAACCAATGCACCGCTTTCTACATATTTTAAACCTTTTGCTAAACCAGCTACTTTGAAATAATCAAATTGTTCAGGTGTTATAAATTCTTCAACAGCTACGTGCATTTTAGTTGGTTGTAAATATTGACCAAGGGTTAAAACATCGCAACCGTGAGCCACTAAATCATCCATAATTTGAAATACTTCCGCTTCTGTTTCACCCAAGCCTAGCATTACGCCACTTTTGGTTCTACGGCCTCTTTCTTTGGTTAATTTTATTTGTTCTAGGCTGCGTTCATATTTAGCCTGAGGACGTATTTTACGATATAACCTAGGAACTGTTTCCATGTTATGGCTAACTACTTCAGGTTTTTCATCAATTACTTGGTACAGTAAATCCCATTTGCTCAAAAAGTCAGGAATTAAAGTTTCCATGGTGGTAGTTGGACTTAATTCTTTCACTAATCTAATGGTATCGGCCCAAACTTTAGCACCTTTATCGGGTAATTCATCTCTGTTCACCGAAGTTAGTACAGCATGTTTTACTTTCATTAGTTTAATGGCTTCAGCTACACGCATGGGCTCTTCTAAATCATAGGTTTTTGCTCTTCCAGTTGCTACCGCACAAAACGAACAACTACGGGTACAAATATTTCCTAAAATCATAAAAGTGGCAGTTCCTTCGCCCCAACATTCACCCATGTTTGGACAATTTCCACTTTCACAAATAGTATGTAATTTATATTCATCCACCAATTGGCGAACTTTTCTATAGTTTTCGCCTGTTGGTAATTTTACTTTTAACCAGCTAGGTTTTTTTACTCTTGCCTCGCTTAGTACTGGTAATTCTATCATTCTTAGTATTGTTTATTTTTTTATTTTTTCCATCCAAAATTAAATGCAATGTACATAGCAGGGAAAAATTGAATTTGTTCAGCTTTATTCACCATTGGAAGTTTTTCATTGAATGCATCAAAAGTGATACCTGCTTCTAACGATTTGTATTCATCGGGATATTGGCCATATTCTATGTTTAAACCAGCACGTCCAAATAAACCAACCTTTACATCTAACTCATTGAATCCTGAAAGAAATGGGCCATTTCCGTATATTCTATATTCAATATTATGTTTTTCGGGATTATATTTTTCAGTTACTAAAGAGTTTGTTCCATCGGCATTTAAAATAAAATAGTCAATATAAGCTGGTTTTAACAATGCCAATGAAATACCAATATTGTATATAAAATTTAAACCCAGTGCGTTTTTATAACTTCGTTCTGTTAATTCAATTTTTTGTCCAAAACTATTTCGCCAAAAATAAGTATAATTCAATCGGCCAAATGTATAAGTACTTGGATTTTCTTGATAACCGTAACGCCAAACTTCCTTAGGATGTCTTATGTATGAAATATCTGATTCAATATAATTCTTAACACTTCCAGTTTTATGCCAACCATGTCGGTAATACATGCCACCACCACCATAAGTATTTAAACTAAATCCAATATTGAAGTCTTTATAATAAAGCAATTCACCATCAGTAATTGGTGCATTCTGAGCTGAATTGAAATTGATAAAAAACAACACAAAATAAAATGTAATATAAATTCGTTTTTGCAATGTGGATTTTCTTTTATTATTGTTGTCAAAAATAACAAAAAATGAATACAGCAGAAGTAATTTATTTAGGAGAATTTAGATGTGAGGCAACTCACCTACAATCAGGCAGTAAAATTATTACTGATGCTCCAACTGATAATTTTGGAAAAGGACTTGCTTTTTCTCCAACTGATTTGATAGCTAAAGGTTTAGCTAGTTGCATGATGACTACTATTGCTATTCAAACACGGTTGATGGGATTTGATTTAATTGACTCAAAATTGACAGTTAAAAAGCATATGAGCAGTGACCCGAGAAGAATAAGTAAGATTGAAATCAATGTTTTTATTCCTAAAAATGACTTAACGGAAGCCGATAAAGCTAAAATAATTGAAATTGGACTTAGCTGTCCGGTAGCTAAAAGTTTACACCCTGATTTAATTCAAGATATAAACTTTCAGTTTGTTTAACCACTGATTTTTTAGTAGCTTTTAGATTAGTTTAATACTAAAATTTTGGACATGAACCTTTGCATGAAATCATTAAAACAATGATTAAAGCAAATATTGCGAAAGGAGCTAATTTTTTCATAACTATTTGATTGATATAATTTAACTATTTTTTTAACACTTGAAAATTACTTTGCAAAAGTATAAACTTTTACCCGAACATTTAAACTTTAATTTAAAAAACTTTGTTCAAAAACATTTAAATGACGATATAAATACGCTTACGCTAAAATTAAAATCTTTTATACAAACGGATTTTAACACTAATTTAGTATTAGAAACAATTTCAAATATTAAAAAAGGCAGCCACAAATTACCGAATCTTACCTCAAATTATTGTTGGCTGCCTACTAAAAGTTATGAACAAGCCAGCAGCGAATTGACTGCTTTTTACAAATCTTTATTGTTTAATGGTAATTCGGTTTTAGACTTATGTGGAGGTTTAGGTATAGATGACATTGCATTTTCAAAAGTTTTTAAAACAGTAATTTCCTTAGACGCTGATGAAGAATTAAATGAAATTGTAAATTTTAATTTTAAAAAATTAGGCATCAATCCTGTTGAAAGAATAACCATTTTTGCAGAAGATTTTTTAGCAAATAATGCAAATAAATTTGATTTGGTATATATTGATGCAGATAGAAGACCAACAGTAAATTCAAAGAAGTTTATACTTTCTGATTGTACACCAAATATTATAGAATTATTACCTCAATTAAAGTTAATTACAAACCAATTATTGATAAAATTATCACCAATGGTTGATTTGAATTATTGCAAATCTGAAATTGAAAATATAAAGGAAATTCATGTAGTTTCATTAAAAAATGAAGTAAAAGAAGTGTTGCTTTTAGTTGATTTCTCTATAAAAAATAACACTATTATTAAGGCTATAAATATTATCAATGAACAAAATATTCAAGAATTCAGTGAGTTGAATTTATTTGAAATAGAAACAAAAAAATCAAACAAAAACACACACTTTTATGAACCAAACGCCTCAATCATTAAGGCTAATTTGAGTGCTAATTATGCTCAGAGTTTAGGGTTGAAAATGATTGCTTTAAACACTCATTTTTTTATAGGTCATGAATTAATTGAAAATTTTTTTGGTAGGTGTTTCAAAATTATTGAATCATTTACTTTTTCTAAATCAATGTTGAAAAACTATTTGAAGAAAAATGGAATTGTAAAAGCAAATATTAGCAAACGAAATTTCCCTATCAATGAAGCAGAAATTGCAAAGCAGTTTGATTTAAAAACTGGTGGCGATGAATATTTGTTTTTCACTCAAAATAATCAAGGTGAAAAACTGTTTTTTCATTGTGTAAAATAAAAGTTTTAGTTTAAATTGGTTTGAACCATTTTGATAAAAATATCTTCCATGGTAGCAATTTTTGGGAAGAATGACTGCAACTCCACTTGATTATTTAAATCTGAAATTGTAACTTTTTTATTAGATAGAATTTTAATTGTAGCTTCGTTTTCAGTATTGGTTATTATTTCAAAATGGTTTGATTCAACTAATTTTCCATTATACTGTATGCTGTATTCATCACTACTAAATTGCTGTTTTATATCGTTTTTATTGCCACTTAGCACCACTTCACTTTTATTAATCATGGCAATGTCATCACAAAGTTTTTCAACTGTATCCATTCTATGTGTTGAAAAAATAATGGTACTTCCTTCATCTCTAAGTTTTAATATTTCATGTACTAAAAGCTGCGCATTTTGGGGATCAAAACCACTAAAAGGTTCATCTAAAATAATTAATTTTGGTTGATGAATAACACTTGCAATAAATTGAATTTTTTGTTGCATGCCTTTTGAAAGCTCTTCAACCTTTTTATTTAACCAATCTTTTATTTCAAATTTATCGACCCAATATTTAAGACGGATTTTAGCTTCCTTATTATTAAGACCTTTTAGCTCGGCAAAATAAAGGAGTTGGTCCTTTACTGTCATTTTTTTATATAAGCCACGCTCC
>CAIUQQ010000195.1 GCA_903901345.1 uncultured Bacteroidota bacterium
ATGTGGTTAAGAATTTCTGCTGGTACTGGTACTTTAAAAGCTAATACTATTATTGCTAAAATAGTTGATGGTACTAATTTTATAGTTTCTTTAGCTCCAACTGTAGCTTTAAGTGGTGCTACTGTTATTGCTTATCCTTTAATTCAAAATACTTGTTCAGTTCCTTTAGTTGATGCTGGTGCTAACACATCTGAATTTGATATTTCAGTTGTTGCTACTGCTTTAAACAACATTGGTTACAGATTTGATGTTCCAGTTGGTGTTCGTATAGTTCGTGCGGGCGCAAATCCTTATAACGATTATTTAACTAACCGCGTTGCTACAGTTTCAACTACTGCTTCTAACATTGGTGTTGTATTTGATGCAGCATTTGTTTCAGGTACTATTAAGGCTACTCCATACAATAATGCAGGTTTAGGTACTGCTTTCAGTATTAAAGTTGTTAAAGAAAAAGCTGGTGTTTATAAAGTAACTAGCTCGGCTGCTGCTATTGTAAAAACTACTGTAGTTTATAAAGCTTATACTACTAATGGAAGTTCAGTAACAGGTTACAAATGGACTTTACCATTAACTAACGTTACTCCATTATCTGGTTCTATTTCAGGTAATATTGTTACTACAACAACTGATACATTATCAATAAGATTTGATAGTACTTCTAAAACTGCTTATTTTAAAGCTGGTTCTTTAAAAGTTGAGTTAATTAACAATTGTGGTACTGGAGTTGCTAAATCATTTACTTTAAATGGTACTACTACTTTAGCTAAAACTTCAGGTGAAACAGATTTACAAGAAATTGCTAACGAAGTTGCTAATGCTACTTCATTCAATGTATATCCTAATCCTAACAACGGTAATTTCAATGTTTCTATGACAACTGAAAATACTGAAGAAGTTGCTCAAGTTACTATTATCAATGTAGTAGGACAAGTAGTAAGTTCAATTACTATCCCTAACAACAATGGTATAATTAATTCAGAAATCAACGCTAACCTTTCAACTGGTATCTATTTTGTAAAAGTACAATTAGGTTCAGAAGTAAATGTTGCTAAAATTTCAGTAAACTAAATATTTGTTTTAAATTTTAATATATACTAAAGGCTGCCCCCAAAAGGGCAGCTTTTTTTTGTAAAATTTAAAGTAGATTAGTTAATATTTCAATAACATTGAGAAACTAAATTGCAATAAAATTTAAAAAAATATGAAATACATTTTCTCCTTTACTATGCTTTTATTTTTATTGAGTTCTTGTCAGAAAGACGAAAACAAGCTTGTTTTTGATGGAATACCATTTGTACCAAATAACAATTCATATGTTTTGGAAACAAATGAAGATTCATTTTCTACAATATATTCTTATAATAGTTTTTGGAAATTATTAGAAATTAAATCATTTAATAATTCAATACCTACTGAGTTAATAACATATACAACTACAGGTAACAAAGTGAAGAAAACAAACAACAAAAACAATTATATTTATACTTATTACTTAAATAAAAAAGGATATGCTGATAGTTGCAAGATATCATTAATTGGGTATTTAAATTTAACAGAATATTATAAATATAATAATTTAGGTTTTGTAATTGAAAAAAAAGTAGCTGGGGAAGTAGTTAATGTTCCTTACTTGGAAATAACCAATTATATCTATGAAAATGGGAATTTAATGAAAGAAGTTCAAACCAAAGATGCGGATATTTTTACCATTGATTATACATATTACACTGATTCTTTAAATGTTTTGGCAGGTACAGAAGAAGCAAAAATATTTATACCTCAAAGCAAAAATTTACTACAAAAAATAGCTTACAGCGATGATACTTTTTTAAATTTTAGTTATTCATTAGATGATGAAGGAAATTTAGTTGTAAATACAA
>CAIUQQ010000196.1 GCA_903901345.1 uncultured Bacteroidota bacterium
AACTTGTAAAAAATGAAAAATATAGCAAATTGAATTTTGGAAATTAAATCAACCTACTTCCGTTTGGAGTGGGTTTTTCAACGGTAGAAATAATAATATTTTCGTCAGCATCGGCAAAGCCAGTCAATAGAAATTCACTGGTAAAATTGGCAATTTGTTTAGGTTCAAAATTGATAACACCAAGAATCTGTTTGCCTAATAAATCTTGTTTTGTATAATGAAATGTTACTTGGGCTGATGTTTTTTTAGTTCCAATCTCCTCTCCAAAATCAACCCAAATTTTATAGGCTGATTTTTTTGCTTCAGGAAAATCTTCCACTTTTATTATCGTGCCAACATACATGGCAATTTTTTCAAAATCAGCCCAAGTAATGGTTTTCATTAGTTAATTATATCAAATCCAGTATATGGAATTAACGCTTTTGGTATTTTGATTCCTTCCGGAGTTTGATGGTTTTCAAGTAAAGTAGCAACAATACGTGGCAATGCCAACGCACTTCCATTTAAAGTATGAACCAATTGGTTTTTGCCATCGGCACCTTTAAATCGGCATTTTAAGCGATTAGCCTGAAACGTTTCAAAGTTTGAAGTGCTGCTCACTTCTAACCACCTGTCTTGTGCAACACAAAAAGTTTCAAAATCGTAAGTAATTGCTGATGAAAAACTCATGTCACCACCACACAAACAAAGGATTCTGTATGGTAATTCTAGTTTTTCTAATAGACCTTGAACATGCATCACCATTTCGTCTAACAACGCAGCCGATTGGCTTGGACTTGCAATTTGAACAATTTCTACTTTATCAAATTGGTGTAAACGATTTAAACCACGAACATGCGCGCCATAACTACCAGCTTCACGTCTGAAACAAGGTGTATAACCCACGTTTTTTATAGGTAATTCTTCTTCTTTTAAAATTACATCGCGGTATAAATTGGTGATAGGAACTTCAGCCGTTGGAATTAAGTATAAATCATCAATAGTTACATGATACATTTGACCTTCTTTATCGGGTAATTGTCCTGTTCCAAAACCACTATCGGCATTAATCATTAACGGTGGCATTATTTCATGGTAACCTGCTTTTGTGGCTTCATCTAAAAAGAAATTGATTAACGCACGTTGTAATCTTGCTCCTTTTCCTTTATAAACCGGAAATCCAGCACCAGTAATTTTATTCCCTAATTCAAAATCTATGATATCGTATTTGGCGGCTAATTCCCAATGCGGCATTGCACCTTGGTGCAAAACTGGAATGGCTCCATGTGTATAAACTGTTACATTTTCTTCTGGAGTTCTACCTTCTGGAACTGTGCTTATTGGCAAATTAGGAAACGTAACTAAAATATTAAAAATTTCCTCCTCTAATTGCTTTAAGCGTTCTTCTAATTGTTTTGAGTTTTCTTTTATTTCGGAAGTGCGCGCTTTAATAACTTCAGCATCTTCTTTATTTCCAGCTTTCATTAACTCGCCAATTTTTTTAGCTAACTGATTGGCTTCAGCAGCATTGCTTTCGGTAGCAACTTGAGCTTTACGTTTTTCTTCATCTAATAGCAATAATTCATCAACTGCACTAATGTTTTTAAAATGTTTTTTGGCTAAACCGGCCTTTACTACTTCTGCGTTTTCGCGAATAAAATTAATCTGTAACATGTGTTTTTTCTCTTGGATGCAAAGATGCTTTTTTTGAATCAATTTTAAAAGAAGGTATTTTTGAATTTTATTTGTCAATTACATATTATCAATTACAAAACACAATCAAAATTCAACATCCAACATTCAAAATTTATTATTTACTTTGCCACCTATGATAAAAGCGGAAAACATTTGTAAAAGTTATAACCAATTACAAATACTTAAAGGTATAAACTTAAGTATTCATAAAGGCGAAATTGTTGCAATTGTTGGTGCTAGTGGCGCGGGTAAAACTACTTTACTGCAAATATTAGGAACGTTAGACAAAGCAGATTCAGGAACATTATTGCTCAATGAGCAATCAATTAATAAATTGAGTGACGCAAAATTGTCGGATTTTAGGAATAAAAATATTGGTTTTATCTTTCAATTTCATCAGTTATTGCCCGAGTTTACTGCTTTTGAAAATGTAATGATTCCAGCTTGGATTGCTAAAAGCAATGAAGCAGAAGCCAAACAAAAAGCACTGGAATTATTTGAATATTTAGGAATAAAAGACAGAATAACGCATAAACCTAGTGAGTTAAGCGGTGGCGAACAACAACGCGTGGCGGTAGCAAGGGCAATAATTAATAATCCAGCGGTGCTATTAGCCGATGAGCCAAGTGGAAATTTAGATTCTGCAAGTGCAAATTCACTGCATGATTTGTTTTTTGATTTACGAGATAAATTCAATCAAACCATAGTAATTGTTACACATAACGAAGAGTTAGCTAACAGATGCGACAGGAAATTAACCATGAAAGATGGCTTAATCATTTAACTTTTTATATTTTTAAATGCAGCAAAATATAAATACACCACAAAAAGTTTTACAGCAATATTGGGGTTTTAACCAATTTAGACCATTACAAACCGAAATTATTCAATCGGTTATTGATGGAAAAGATACTGTTGCTTTATTGCCTACTGGCGGTGGAAAATCCTTGTGTTTTCAGGTGCCAACCATGCTAAAACCTGGCTTTTGTTTGGTTGTTTCCCCGTTAATTGCATTAATGAAAGACCAAGTAGAAAACTTGGAAAAACGTAACATAAAAGCAAAAGCAATTTTCGGTGGTTTGAATTATAGAGAAATAAATTTGATTTTAAATAATGCGTGTTTAGATGAAGATTTGAAATTTTTATATGTTTCGCCAGAGCGTTTAAATACAAGTTTGTTTTTAGAGAAATTACCTTATTTGCCTATCAATTTATTGGCTATTGATGAAGCACATTGTATTAGTCAGTGGGGACATGATTTTAGACCTGAATATAGGCAAATTGCGGAGCTTCGAAAACACATTCCTGAAGTAAATATTATAGCGCTTACAGCCACTGCTACCAAGCAAGTAGTAGCTGATATTGAAGCACAGTTATCATTAAAAACTCCTGCTGTATTTGCGAAAAGTTTTGAACGTAAAAATTTACAATATATTGTAAGACAAACGGAGAATAAAGCCGAAAAATTATTGTCGGTTTTAACCAATAGCCATGGAAGTGGTTTGGTGTATGTAAGAAACAGAAAGCAAACAGAAGAAATTGCCAAATTTTTAAATAAAAATAACATCAAAGCCGACTTTTACCATGCTGGAATCAATGGCGAATTGCGAAGCCAAAAACAAAATAATTGGATACAAAATAAAATTAGGATTATGGTTTGTACCAATGCTTTTGGAATGGGAATAGATAAACCTGATTGCAGGGTGGTGATACATTTTGAAATGCCTGATTGTTTGGAAGCATATTACCAAGAAGCAGGAAGGGCTGGAAGAGATGAGAAACCTGCATTTTGTGTGTTGCTTCACGATGTAAGTGACGATATAAATGCTAAGAAAAAAATAGGCGTAAATTATCCCGATATCAATGAAATAACATTAACATATCAAGCTATTTGCGATTACCTGCAAGTGCAAGTAAATGCTAAACCTGACCGTAGTTTTGACTTTGATATTATTGCTTTTGTAAAACGTTATAATTTTGATGCTTTTAAAACTTATAGCTGCTTAAAAATTTTAGAACAATCGAATTTAATTTTATTATCGGAAGCATTTTATGAGCCTTCAAAAATTAAAATAATTTGCAACCATGAGGCATTGTATAAGTTTCAGGTGGAGAATGATAAATTTGATGCATTTACAAAGCTTTTATTAAGAAGTTATGGTGGTTTATTTGATAATTATATTAGAATAAATGAATTGGAAATAGCCAATAGAATTTCATTGCCTTTGGCAAGTGTTTACAAATATTTAGACAGATTAAGTCAACTAGAAATTATTGATTATTTGAAAACAAAAGAGATAGCCCAATTAACGTTTACAACCGAAAGGCAAGATGTAAAATATTTGACTTTGAATAAAAAACATTTGGCCGAACGTAAGAAAACTTATATTGAAAAAATGCAAGATATGATGGCTTATGCCAATCCATCTGACATTTGTAGAAGCCGACAATTATTAGAATACTTTAATGATTACAGCGCCAATGATTGCGGCTATTGTGATGTGTGTATTGACAAGAAAAAAGTAAAAGAAAAAACAGAATTAACCAATATAATTAAAGAAGAAATAATTGATTTAGTAAAGAAAAATTCCATTTCATCGGTTGAATTATTTGAACAAGTTTCAACCAATGACATGCAAATTTTTACAATTGTTTTGAGGCTTTTGTTAGATAATAATATATTGCGCTACGATAGCGCTTACCAATTACATTGCAATTAAAAAAAACTAAAATAATATTTTGCGTAACCAACGATTTAAGTTACGATCAACGAATGCAGCGCATTTGTTCGAGCTTGGCTGCGGTTAACTATGAAGTAGAATTAGTAGGTAGAAATTTACCAAATTCAAAACCATTGAACTTAAATTACAACTTTAAACAAACACGTTTAACTTGTAAATTTAATAAAGGGAAAATGTTTTATTTGGAATATAATGTTAGGTTATTTATATATTTATTGAAACAATATACAACTGCGTTTTGCGCCATTGATTTAGATACTTTATTTGCGGTTGGATTGGTTTCGGTTTTAAAACAAAAAACACTTATTTTTGATTCTCACGAACATTTTACAGAAGTTCCCGAAGTTACAAATAGAAAAGTTACGCAATGGATTTGGAATAATATTGGAAAAATATTTATTCCTAGCGCAAAATTATGTTATACCGTTGGTCCCCAATTAGCAAATATATTGGGTGGAATTTATGAAAATAAATTTGAAGTAATTATGAACGTTCCTGCCTTGGTTGATGGAGTTGATGAAGTTGATAATGATAGTTCTTATATTTTTTATCAAGGTGCTTTGAATGAAAGTAGGGGATTAGAACAAGCAATTTTGGCCATGCATCAAGTTGAAAATTTACAATTATGGCTAGCTGGTGAAGGCGATTTAAGTGAACAATTACGTGAGTTAGTTGTGAAAGAAAAATTACAAGACAAAGTGTTTTTTTTAGGTTTTATTAAACCTGAAAATTTAAAAACTTTAACAATGAATGCAAAAATAGGATTGAATTTATTAGCGCCAAACGGACTAAGTTATTATTACTCATTGGCTAACAAGTATTTTGATTATATGCAAGCTGGAGTTCCATGTATTTGTGCTAATTTTCCTGAATATATTGCCATCAATAATAAGTATCATTGCAGTTTGTTAGTTGATTGTAATATTGATTTGATTGCTAAATCAATCAATGAATTATTGCAAAATAAAACACTTTTTGATACGTTAAAGTACAACAGTTTAAAAGCAAGTAAAAACTTTAATTGGAGCTTAGAAGAACAAAAATTAATAGGATTATATAACCATTTATTTAACAAATAATATTATCAAATCACCCAAAATACATATAGTTTCCTTTGATATTCCATCGCCACCAAATTATGGCGGAGTGATAGACGTATTTTATAAAATTAAAAGTTTATACGAATTAGGTTATCAAATTACGTTGCATTGTTTTGAATACAACGATAGGGAAATTACAGAGGAGTTAACCAAATATTGCCATAAAATTATTACTTATAAACGTAATTATATTTTAGTGAATCCGCTTAAATTTCATATTCCTATGATAGTGTTTACTCGCAATCATAAAAAGCTTTTAAGGGAATTGCAAAGCAACGAAGCGCCTATATTATTTGAGGGTTTACATACTACTTATTTTATAAATCATACCAGTTTATCACATAGAATTAAGTTAGTTCGTACGCATAATATTGAACATGATTATTATGAAGCGTTGGCGCATAATGAAAGTAATTTTTTAAAACATAATTACTTTAAAATTGAAGCCAATACTTTACGAAAATATGAGCAAGTTTTACATATTGCTGATGCTGTTTTGGCCATTTCAAATAATGATGTAAAACAGTTAGAAGTCAATTATAATAACATACATTTAGTAAATGTTTTTCATGGTTTTAATTTCGATATTGATTTAACAAGCAATCATTATGCATTGTATCATGGTAATTTAAAAGTGAACGAAAACGATGTTGCTGCGCAATATTTAATCAATGAAATTTTTTCTAAAATAGATTATCCTTTTGTTATTTCTGGGAATAATCCCACACCTGAATTACAAAAATTAATTAAAAAATATAATCATATTAGTTTGGTTCAAAACCCAAATATGGAACAAATGCAAGCGCTTATTCAAAAAGCACAAATGCATGTTTTACCCACTTTTCAATCTACTGGAATTAAACTTAAGTTATTACATGTTTTATATAACGGAAAATTTATTATTGCCAACAAACAAATGGTTGAAAATACTGGCTTAGAAAGCTTAGTAACTATTGCAGATTCTTCTGATGAAATGATAAAAGCGGTAAATGATTTAAAAGATAAAACATTTGATGCGAATGAAATTTTAGTAAGAAAAGATATTTTAGCACAACATTTTACCAATGCTGAAAATGCTAAACAAATACAAACCATTATTCAACAATTATTAATCAATAAAGTATAAATGCTATTTGCCTTTCCTACATTTTTATTCGCTCTTTTTGCTTTAGCAATTCCAATATTAATTCATTTATTTCAACTTCGCAGGTACAAGAAAATTGTGTTTAGTGACATTCGTTTTTTAAAACAAATTACTGAACAAAATCAAAAACAACGTAATATAAAAGAATGGATAATTTTAGCTGCTCGTAGTTTGGCATTGGCTTGTTTGGTATTTGCTTTTGCAAAACCATTTATTCCATTGAACAACAGAACTATTAATAAAAATAACAAAGTTGTAAGTGTTTTTATTGACAATAGTTTTAGCATGAGTCAACAAAACAAAGAAGGTCAGTTATTAGAAGTTGCTAAGCACAAAGCCAGAGACATTGTTTCTTATTATGGAGATAATGATTTGTTTCAAATTTTAACAAATGATTTTGAGGGAAAACATCAACGATTAATTGAAAAGAAAGATTTTTTATTATACCTAGATGAAATAAAAATAAGTAATCAAACCAAGCAGTTTGATAAAATTATTGCAAGGCAAAAACAAGCTTTTGAAGGGGAAGCAAATAGCAATAAAATAGTTTATATCATTAGTGATTTACAACAAAATCAATATCAACAACTAGCAGCTATTGACACAAGTTTACAAGTAAATTTTATTCAAATAAAACCCAATGTTTCTAATAATATTAGTATTGATTCTGCATGGATTGAACAGCCGCTAATTTTACCAAATACCAATACTTTTTTATATGTAAAAATTTCCAATTACGGTAACACTGAAATTACCGATGTTCCTTTAGTTTTTAAAATTGATAACGTTCAAAAAGGAATTGCAAATATTACTTGTAAAGCTAACTCAAGTGCTGAAGTTCAATTACAATTTAATTTAAATGATGCTCAATATCACCAGGCAGAATTAAGTTTATTGGATAATCCTGTGGTGTTTGATGATAAACTTTATTTGACTTTAAAGGCTTATAGTAATCAAAATATCATTGCCATTAATGCCAATAAATACATTCAAAATGTGTATGCCATTGATGAAAATTATAAACTACAATCATTTAATTCAAATGCCATTGATTACAGTTCATTTAATAATGCTTCGTGCATTGTTTTAAATGAAGTGGCAGATGTTTCAAGTGGATTGCAAACGGAGTTGCAAAAGTATATCAATAATGGTGGTGTAGCATTAATTATTCCAAGTGCAAATGCCATTGATTTACAAAAAACTAATTCGTTTTTATTGCAATTAAATGCTCCACAATTATTAGCAGCAAGTAATCAAAATTTAAAAGTTTCTCGCATCAATGTATTTGATGAAGTTTTTAAAAATGTTTTTAATAAAATTCCTGAAATAGCCAATTGGCCTAGTTTAAGCAAGAATTATGTGATGCAATTAAATAGTGGAATTAAGGGTTATAATATTGCAACATTGAATAACGATGTACCATTTATTTTTAAATCGAGGTACGGAAAAGGATGCGTTTATTTGTTAAGTACACCTTTACAAAACGATTGGAGTAATTTTACAGAACATGCATTATTTGTTCCATTTATGTTGCGTTTGCCATTAGTTAATAAACAAAGTGGCGCATTGTATTATAACATGGATAAACCTGTAAATTATGCTTTTGATAAAAATACCAATAGCAAAGTGGTTTATTTAAAAGATAAAAAAGATGAAATTGCTTTTGATGTAAATAATAATGAAAGCAAAAGTACAGCAAACATTTCAGGAATTAAACAAGCGGGATCTTATCAAGTTTTTGAGAAAAACAAAACTGATTTATTGGCTACTATATCGTTTAATTTAAACCGTAATGAAAGTAATTTAAACATTATTGCAGGTGATAGTTTGAGCAATACAAATGCTGCCATCATTCAAACTGCTGATTTACAAAAACACCAAAAAGAAATAGAATTAAACAATAATGGAACTCAACTATGGAGATTGTTTTTATTGGCAGCTTTGGCTTTTATTTTAGTGGAAGTATTATTGTTAAAGTGGAAAGTTTAGGATTGGGAATTAATTCAACTAAAAAAATAACTTAGTTTATCTTCTTGTAATGAATGTTTTACAATTAATTATGTAATTGCTTTAAGCTTTTTAAAACCAGTAAAATACTTAATTATAATACATCATTAAATTTACTAAGAACAAATTGTTTTGTATTCAAGTTTAGTAATGCTAAGTTTGCGCCCATGTGGAAAAATAATATTTTAGAAACTATTGGCAATACGCCTTTAGTAAAACTAAATAATATAGTTAAAGATTTACCTTGTACAGTTTTAGCAAAAATTGAAACTACTAATCCTGGAAACAGTATTAAAGATAGAATGGCTTTAAAAATGATTGAAGACGCTGAAAAAGATGGCAGATTAAAGCCAGGCGGAACCATTATAGAAGGCACAAGTGGAAATACCGGAATGGGATTGGCTATTGCGGCTGTTATTAAAGGTTATAAATGTATTTTTACCACTACCGACAAACAAAGCAAAGAAAAAGTAGATGCTTTAAAAGCATTTGGCGCTGAAGTAATTGTTTGTCCTACTGATGTAGAACCTGAAGATCCTCGTTCTTATTATTCAGTTTCTAGCCGATTAATTAATGAAGTTCCTAATTCTTGGAAGCCTAATCAATATGATAATTTATCAAATTCATTGGCACATTATGAGCAAACTGGACCTGAAATTTGGGAACAAACAGAAGGAAAAATTACTCATTTGGTAGTAGGAGTGGGAACAGGTGGAACTTTATGCGGAACAGCAAAGTATTTAAAAGAAAAAAATCCAAATATTAAAGCTTTTGGAATTGATACTTATGGTTCAGTATTTAAAAAATATTTGGAAACAGGTATTTTTGATAAAAATGAAATTTATCCATACATCACAGAAGGAATTGGGGAAGATTTTTTACCTGCCAATGTGAATTTTTCTTTGATTGATCATTTTGAAAAAGTTACTGATAAAGATGCAGCCATGATGACTCGCAGAATTCCGCGTGAAGAAGGAATATTTGTTGGTAATTCTGCTGGTTCGGCTCTTGCAGGTATTTTACAAATGAAAAACAAGTTTACTAAAGATGATGTAGTTGTTGTTATTTTTCATGACCATGGAACACGTTATTTAGGTAAAATGTTTAACGATGATTGGATGCGTGATAGAGGTTTTTTATTAACCGAACAAACCAGGGCAATAAATTTAATAGAAACACATAAACATCAAAAATTAGTAACAGCCAAAACAACAGATACAGTTGGTGCCGCAGTGCAAATGATGAAGAAATTTTCCATTTCTCAGTTACCAGTTACCAATGAAAACGAAACATTTGTTGGCTCACTAACCGATACCGCTTTGTTTGGAATGATCATGGAAAACCATGAGCTAAAGCAAAAATTAGTATCGGAAGTCATGAGTGTTTCATTTCCATTTGTAGATGCGAAAGCTAGTTTGGAAGAGGTTTCACGATTAATAACAAAAGACAATGCAGCTGTTTTGGTAAAAGATTTAATGAATCAAGTTCATATTATTACCAAACAAGATTTGATAGAAGCAATTAGCTAAAAGAAATATTGTCCTTCGACTCCGCTCAGGTTACAAAGTATGTTGAATGATGAATTAAGGATAAAATATTTATTCAATTATTTAATACTAAGAAACTAAATACTAAAAACTAAGAAACTAATAATTAACAAAAAATGAAAAAATCTCAAATAAGAATAGATGTAGAAATAGATGCTGAGAATATGCCAACCATGATAAAATGGGATGCAGATGATGCTGATTTTGACGGTCAACAACCTGCTAAAGCTGTAATGCTTTCGTTGTTTGATGGCTTACAACAAAATGCCATGCGCATTGATTTATGGACCAATGAAATGAGCGTAGAGGAAATGAATTTGTTTATGTTTCAAACATTAGCAACTCTTGGCGATACTTATGAACGTGCTACAAACGGAAAAGAAATTGCTGATGAAATAAGAGAATTTGCACATCATTTTGGACATAAAACAGAAATTTTTGGTGCAGATCATCAGCACTAGTTTTATACTGAATTTAAAAGTAAATATTTAACAAAAAGGCTGTTTTAAAATACAGCCTTTTGTGTTTTGTCACTTTGAGCGTAGTCGAAATGTTTTGAAAACGTTAGTATTAATTTCTCGACTCCGCTCAAAATGAATTACATTTTAAAGCTTTTATAACAGCCTTTTTATTTTAGTAATGCTGAGCTCCTTCTATTATTCTAAAAATATGTAAAATAGCAGGGAACAATGCATCCATCGATTCCTGTGCGCCTTTGGTAGAACCAGGTAAAGTAATAATCAATGTGTTTCCTTTCATGCCCGCAATTCCTCTGGATAACATGGAATATGGAGTTCTGTTTTGTCCATAGTTTCTAGCCGCTTCCATTATTCCGGGAACTTCCCTGTCAAGTAATGGTTTAATGGCTTCTGGTGTGTTATCTCTTGGCGAAAGTCCTGTTCCGCCAGTAAGAATTATTAAGTCGTTTTTGGCTTCATATAAACTCAAAACCTTTTCTTGAATTGCTGAAAAAACATCAGGAATAATGCAATAATCTGAAATGGAAACTTTGCTTTTTTCTAATTTACTAATGATTGCTTTTCCCGCTTTATCAGTTTTTTTTCCTGCCGAAATACTATCAGAACAAACAATGACAGCAGCCTTCAAATCAGTTCTAAATTGATCAACAAAATCTGATTTTCCACCTTTTTTCTCCAATAATTTAATGGCATGAATTTCTATTCCTTTGTCAATTGGTTTGAGCATATCGTAAATAGTTAGTGCTATAACCGATGCGCCATGCATGGCTTCCACTTCCACACCAGTTTTGTAAATGGTATGAACTTCTATTTCTATATTTATCTCTAAACCATTTATATTATAACGAACAGCAGTGAATTCAACTGGCATGGGGTGACAATCTGGGATCATATCGCTTGTGCGTTTTACCGCAAATAATCCAGCAGTTTTTGCCATTTCAAACACATCGCCTTTGGGAACATTTTTGTTTACCAATGCATCTATTGTTGATTGCTTGCTCACTTTTACTATTGCCGTTGCAATGGCTTTTCTGAGTGTATTTGATTTAAAAGTTATATCTATCATTTAGTATCTTTAATTATTAATTTTCCAAGTATGAGTTTCATCTTCAAAAATTTCTTTGCCCCAAATGGGTGTCATAGCTTTAATTTGTTCTACTAAATCTCGGCATGCATCAAAGGCCTCTTTTCTGTGTTTGGCCGATACAAAAACAAACAAACAAATTTCACCAGTTTTTACCAATCCCAAACTATGATAAATATGCATGCATACAATATCATATTTTGCAAATATAGCTTCCCTAATTTCATGAAATAAGTTTTCTGCCATTTCTTCGTAAGCCGAATATTCTATTGCTGCTACTGTTTTGTTATCTATTATATCATTGCGCACCTGACCTAAAAAAATATCATGCGCACCAATGGCAGTTTTTCCACTGTGTTTTGCTATGCTATCGGCAATGAATGTTGGGGTGATGGCACCTTGTATAAATACTTTATGTTTTTTTTTCTCTGTCATTTTCAATCAAGTTTTATTGTTAAATTGTTGCCAAGCATCTATTCCGCCTATTAAACTAAAAGCTGTTATTTGAGGATATTTTTCGTAAAATAGTTTTACTGCTTTTAAACTTCTATTCCCCGATTTACAAAAGACCACAATTTTATTTTCAATTGGAATGCTTGCTATTAAATTTGGTAAATCATTCAAGGGAATTGAAATAAAATCAAATTCATTTACCAAAGGTAATTCATTCCTTTCACGCACATCAATAATGGTGATTTTTTCTTTGGTTCTTAACTCCTCAAAATCAATAATAGAAATTGATGAAACATTAGCTTTTGAACTACAAAACCATTCATAATTAAAGTTTAAAAACTCCATTTCATTTTGTGGAGATGTTTCTATTGGATTCAAAACTGGAGTTATTTCAAAATCATAAAATGTATTTTGCAAAGCATTATAGGAAATAATTTTATTACATAAGGGCTTGCCAATTCCAGTAATAATTTTTATAGCTTCTGTAGCTTGCATGGTTCCAATAATTCCTGGCAAAACGCCAATAACACCAGCTTCATTGCACGACAGTGTGCTTAAAGGATTAGGAGGTTGTGGAAATAAATCACGGTAATTTGTCATTATTTGAGTTTCATTATCCAACAAATTAAATACCCCAACTTGTCCTTCAAAACGCAATACTGCCCCGTAAATTAAAGGCTTGTTTAATATTGCGCAAGCATCATTAATTAAGTAACGAGTAGCAAAATTATCAGTGCCATCTATTACCAAATCGTAGTTAACTAATAACTCAAAAGCATTCTTGTTCGTAAGCTGAAAATCATAAGCTTGAATTTGTATTTCGGGATTTATTTCGGCTAGTTTAATAGCTACTGTTGTTGCTTTTTGTTTGCCAATATCATTTAAAGAAAATAATATTTGTCGGTGAAGATTTGAAATTGTTACCACATCAAAATCAATGATACCAATGGTACCAACTCCTGCCGCAGCCAAATACTGAAGTGCAGGACAGCCCAAACCGCCAGCACCAATTACCAACACTTTTGCATTTAGTAGTTTTTGTTGTGCCGTTTCACCAAATTCTTTTAAAATAATTTGACGATGGTATCTATCATTATTTTGAGTAAAACTCATTTATTTATAAACTATATTTTATTTTTAAATTATCCTCCCGAAAATGGTGGTAATAAAGCCACCACATCTTCATGATTCAATGGAGTATTTTCATGAATATTTTTTTTGTTTACGGCCATTGTAAATTTTATTTCATTTAATTTTGGATATAATTCAAATAATTTTTTATTTAATTCATCGGTATTATTTATCGCTAATAATGCTAATTCCGATGCATTTATTATTTCAGAAAGTTGTCCAAATACCAATATTTTTATTTTCATGTTTACCTAAGTATTTATTAAAAAACTGGATTAAATCATTGCCAATTTTACAGCTGCTATGATAAGCACAACTGCTAAAATTTTATTTAAAAAACTACTATTCATTTTCTTTGATCCAAAATAGGAACCTGCTAATCCACCAATTAAAGCAAGCAATAACATCAATATCATTTCACTTTTAAATTCAAATCCTTTTGAAAATAGTCCGGCTAAACCAGCCAATGAATTTACAAAAATAAACAATGCAGAAATAGCTGCTGTTTGTTTCATGTTTCCCCAATGCAAAAGCAATATAATAGGACTTAAAATAATTCCACCTCCAATGCCTATCATTCCTGAAAATAAACCAATGGCAGCACCTATTAAAAGTGCTAAGAATATATTTTGCTTTACAATAAAATCCTTTGTTTTAAATTTTACACCTAAAAGTTTTACAACAGAAAAAAGTAAAAGTACAGCTAATATTTTTTTATATAAACCAGCATCTACAGTTATAAACCCGCCAATAAAAGCAGCGGGAATAGATGCCAATGCAAATGGCCAAAATAAATTCCATTTAAAAAATCCACTTTTGTAATACTGAATAAATGCAATGAGCGACACAAAAATATTTAACAATAAAGCTGTTGGTCGCATGCTTTCAGGTGTATATGAAAAATAAGCCATTAATGCCAAGTAGCCACTCGCACCTCCATGTCCTACTGATGAATACAGGAATGCAACTAAAACTAACAACACATAAAATAGTAGGATAGAAGGCGTCATTTTCTTAATTAATTTAACAAATAAACTTCTACTAAATCGCCTTTATTGAACTCAGTTTTATCTTCATCAAGCTTTACTATACAGTTTGCATAAGCAAATGAACTCATTAAAAATGATTCTTGTGCTTGAAGAATTGTAACCTTATTTTCTTCCAATTTTGCTTTTAAAAAAAATGTTAATCCAGCTTTTTTTGCAAATGAATTTGAAAGTGGTAAATGTGTTTTATTTTCAATTTCCAAACCCATCATTTTTTTTATAACAGGTGAAATATACAAGTAAAAACAACTCAATAAAGCAGATGGATTTCCGGGTAAACCAAAAATTATAGTGTTGTTAATTTTACCAAAATATAAAGGCTTTCCGGGCTTTTGTTTTATTTTATGAAATATTTTTTGAACGCCACAATTTTCAAGCGCTTTACTTACAAAGTCGTAATCACCAACAGATACGCCACCCGAAAGAATGATGATATCAAAATTGTGTAAATTATTATTTATAACTTGGGTTATTTTAGCTTCATTGTCTATTACACTTATTACCTTTTTGGGGTTAATATGATATTCACTTAAAGCAGCATGTAAACTATAAGAATTACACTCATATACTTTTCCTAGTTCTAAAGTGTTTCCTGGATTATTTAATTCATTCCCTGTGGTAATAACACAAATATTTGGTTTCCTAAAAACTTTTATTTTATCAAATCCTAGGCCGGCCAAATAACCAACAACTCCAGGCGTAATTTTAGTTTTTGCTTCTAAAACAAGGTCGCCTATTTTAGTTTGAAAACCTGCGGTTCTGATGTTTGCTCCAATGGTAATTTGGTCATCATTTATAAATAATTTATTGTCAATAACTGTTACTTTTTCTTGCATAACAATGGTATTGCAACCCAAAGGAACTGGCGCTCCCGTAAAAATACGAACAGCTGAATTTGGTAGAAGTCCCTTTGTTGGAAATACTCCCGCAGGAATTTCGTCAGTTATAGTAAGCGATTTGTTCTCATCTAAATCCTCCATTCTAAATCCATATCCATCCATAGCCGACTGATCAAAAGGAGGGAAGTTTATATTTGAAAACATGTTTTCAGCGTTTACTAATCCTGTAGCTTCGTATAAAGGAACAGTGGTAATTTCAAATATATTTGAATTTTCTGCTATTAGTTTTTGTGCTTCTGAAACTGAAATCATTATTTTTTATTTTTGCCACAGTTTAACACTTATAATTACTGGAAGCTTTTTAAAATTATTTCTGCAAATAAATGTTTTTTTTAATACTGATTCCAAAGAATTATTTGAATTTTATTCTATAGTCTAATATCTATCAACCATCAATAAACAACCAGCGTCTATCGTCCATATTCCATCGACTGTCTATCCACCAAGGCCAATCATGCTGATTTCACGTGTTTCCGTGTTTTCTTTACCCCAATTAATATTTTCATTATTGCCACCAAGCATTTCTTTTTTACTTTTAACACTTTGATAAATTAATGGTTCTATGTCTTTTCCTGCTCTAAAAGCACCTAAAATATCGGTTTCTTGTTTGCCAAAAAGGCAATTATACATTTTGCCTTCAGCTGTTAACCGCATTCTGTTACAACCGCTGCAAAATGGCTCACTCATGGTGCTAATTACTGCAAATGTTCCTTTGTAATTTGGAATAAAATATTTTTTTGCAGTATCATTTTTCTCATTTATTAATTTTATGAAATTGTATTTTGAGGAAATAACATCCAAAATTTGTTCATGAGTAAATACTTTGTCCTTGCTCCATTCATTGCCCGAAAATGGCATAAACTCTATAAAACGAATGTGTAAAGGTTTGGCTTTGGTCCATTCTATAAAGTTTAAAATTTCGTTATCATTAAAGTTTTTTATGGCAACTACATTTATTTTTATATGGAAATTGTTTGCTAAAAGCAAATCAATATTCTGCATTACTTTGTCAAATTCGTCACGTTTGGTAATCGATAAATATTGTTCTTTTACAAGTGTATCCAAACTAACGTTTACAGAATTGATACCCGCATTTTTGAACGTTTCTATAAAATCATTTACAAAAACGCCATTGGTGGTTATAGTTAATTTGATTGGATATTTTGATAGATTATCAATTATTTCTTTGGCATCTTTTCTTACCAATGGTTCACCACCTGTTAAACGAATTTTGTTTACGCCATTTTTAATAAATACAGCCGCAATGCTATCAATTTCAGTTGCTGACATGTATTTTGAATTGGTAAAAGTTCCTTTTGGTAAAAATTCGGCTGTGCAATATTCGCAACGCAAATTGCATTTATCGGTAAGTGAAATTCTTAAATAATCATGGTTTCGATTGTATTGGTCTATGATCATTCTTGATGACTATTTTTTGTATTGTTAGCTTCTTTTGAATCATGATTTTCACCATTTCTTGCCTTTTTAAATTCATTAATTCCTTGTCCTATTCCGCGCATTATTTGAGGTATTTTTTTACCGCCAAAAAACAATAAAACAAGAAATAGTATAATTAGTAATTCTCCAAAACCTAAGCCAAATATTCCCAATATTACTAAATGATTCATTTTGTAGTTTTATATAAATTTATAATAAAAATAGTACCAAAGCATAAAAACTACTTGTTTTTAATACATTAGTTCAACAAAACTATTCAAATAATTTAAACTTACTAAACTTTAATTTTATAGCTAATTAATTAGTGTTTTAAACAAAAGGGCGTGACGCCTTAAAAACTCAAACTTGCAAGATGCGAGCTTGTGCGTTAATTGCTTATTGCCTTTTGCTTATTGCCAATTCAACATCCAACATTCAACATCCAACATTCAAACTCATATTGCCTATTTCTCGTTTTTCATTTCATTAAAAAACTCCACTTCACCGTTTGTAATATCGTAAAATGCACCTACAATTTTTATTTCTTTTTCTTCCACCATCAATCTTAAATTAGCA
>CAIUQQ010000197.1 GCA_903901345.1 uncultured Bacteroidota bacterium
AAATAAATTACCATATTCATACTGAAGCAGTAAAACAAAATTTGATTCCAAATGAATTAACGCCAAATCAAATATCGAAGGTTTATGCTAATGAAGCAGATGTTTTAAATATGGCTTTATTTGGCATAACAGCCAAAGAATGGAGGGATTTAAACCCAGATAAAAAAGGAAATATGAGGGATTATGCACAAATAAATGAGTTAATTTGTCTTTCAAACCTTGAAAACATCAATGCTCTTTTGATAAATGAAAATATAACACAACAAAATAGGTTAATGAAATTGAATCAAATAGCGATACAACAAATGCTTATTTTAGAAAATGTAAATAATAGAAATTTGTTAAAATAATTGAATAGTGTATTCTTTAAATTTCAATAAATCAAGTAAAGTTACAACACAATAAATATATAAAATGAAAATAATTTCCACCTTAATCATCTTGCTTTTATTGAGTGCATGTTCATTTCATACAGGCAATGTTTCAAGTGGTGCTCATATTGATTGTCCAATGATTTATATAGCAACAGGAACTGCTAGCACTACTCGGTTTTTGGAAATTGGTGGCTTTAATAAAGACGCATTGATTGTAGAAGCAAAAAACGATTTATACCGAAAATTTCCTTACAAAAAAGGTATCAAGCTTTCTAACTTTTCTGTTGATTATAAAAACACTTATTTTCTGCTTTTTCATACAACAGATGTAACAGTATCGGCCGATGTACATGATTGCAATATAAATGAAAATGCGATTTCAAATTATGATGTTTCATCAGATTCATATCTAAAAAGTAGTTCTTTATTGATAAATGGTTTTAAAGTTGGAGATTCAATTTTATACCTTTATTTTAATGGTGACCACGAAACAGTAATTAACAAAGCTACCTTAGTTAGTTTTGGCAATAAAGATAAAGTAATGATAAAGGATGCTGGAATAAAGAAACCTTTTAAAAGAAGCATTTACAATATTTATAAAGCTACTGCTAGTCCTGAAAACAGTTACATTTTTGGTTTCAATATTGGTGAAGAAGTTGGAGTTACTTTTATGAACGATGAGTCAGGTATAAAGTCAAAAAAGAAATGTATTATTAAAGGTATCAATAATGAAAAAGCCATTATTGAATATTTAAATTCAGAAAATGTTGTTTCAACCCAAGTAGTAGAAAAACAATTTATCAGAAAGTAAGTTAATTAAAGTGTCCTTCGACTCCTTGAGATGACAATTAAGTATGAAGTATAAAATAATTATAACGGAGGTCATGTCGAGCGGAGTCGAGACATTTTAAAGATTCTCGACTTCGCTCGAACTGACATCAATAACAAAAAATTCAAAAATCTTTTATGAACTACAAACCCGTTGAAATTTGGCTTAAAACAGGCATTGTCATGATCATGTTAATGGTAATGATTGGCGGAATTACTCGTTTAACAGGTTCTGGCTTATCTATTACCGAATGGAAAGTGATTGGTGGAACAATTCCTCCAATTACAGATGCGGAATGGCAAATTGCTTTTGAAAAATACAAACAAACTCCTGAGTTTATCATTAAAAATAATACCATGGAAATAAGTGCATTCAAATCTATTTTCTTTTGGGAATACTTGCATCGTTTGTGGGGAAGATTGATGGGATTTGTGTTCTTTATTCCATTTATTGTGTTTTGGAAAAAAGGATATTTTCAACCAAAAGGTTTAACTGGTAAAATGTTCGTGGTAATGATTCTTGGCGGATTGCAAGGTGCTTTGGGTTGGTTTATGGTAGCAAGTGGATTGGTGGATGTTCCAGAAGTGAGCCATTTTAGGTTAACTGCTCATTTGCTCATGGCTTTGCTATTACTCACCTATTTGTTGTGGTTATTAAATGATATAAGGTTCAATTTAAATACTGAAGTCAGTAAAGAAAAAAACGGCAATTATTTGAATAAATCTATACAATTGTTATTGGTCATTATATTACTTCAATTGGTTTATGGTGGTTTTATGGCAGGCAAAAAAGCTGCTTACTTCTACCCTACTTATCCTACCATGAATGGTCAAATAATTCCTGATAATTTATGGGCAAATGATGGTTTAAATAATTTAACAGAAAACGTTACCACCATTCATTTTATTCACCGTTTATTGCCTTGGATAATTGTTGGTTTATTTGTTTATATTTTGCTGAAAACCAAAGAAAAAAACCATGTTTATTTTCAACTAAAAAACAATTTCGTTTTGATTGGAACATTGCTTTTCATTCAAATTATATTAGGAATAATAACTGTGTTGATCCTTAATGGAAAAATTTCTATTTTCTGGGGAACTGCCCATCAAATTGTTGGCCTTACTCTATTTTTATCGGTTTGGTGGTTGTGGCTAAAAACGAGAAGAAATTTTGAATGTTGAATGTTGGATTAAGGGAGTTTTTTAGATTTTTCGGGTAAATCTTCCTTCAATTTTTCTCCAGCTTTAATTACTAAACTAGCTGCTACAAAATCTAAAATAGTACCTACTAAAATGCCACCAGTTGTTACATATAAACCATTAATATTTCCATTATATGCCAGTAAAGTACCCGCAATTCCTCCAATAATATAAATTACTTTAGCTGCTATTTGATTATTTCCCGCTCTAATTAAATATTCACCGGCACTGCTATCAGTTAAATTTTTATCAACTTCTTCAACTTTAACAGTATCACTTATCATTCTATTTAATCTTTCAGATTCATTTATAGTATTGAAAGTATTATAAATAGTATCAAAATCAATAGCAACCATTTTCTTAATATCTCTTTTGTTTATTTTTCCTTCATGCTTAGGTTTTTCGATGGTTTTATAGTGAAATACATCGTCATCTAAATCAGTAATAATGCAATTTATACTATCATTACTATTGGTTACAATTAGGTATTGGGCTTTTGCATTTATTGCAATTAGCAAAGCAGTAAATACAGTTAAAATCATCTTGTTCATCTCTCAAATGAACAACAATTAACATAGAATAGCTATTTAAAATCCATATTTTTTAATTAATAATAGAATAAGGAGATTTTGAATGTTGAATTTAGAAAACATAATTTTGATTTGCAATAAACTTAAATTCCCCCTATTTAATATTTAACTTACAAGATACTTTTAGGGAAAATTTTCTTGGTGAAGGTCAATATTCTTTTCTTGTTATTTACTTTAGAATCGGGATTAAACTTTAAAGTTGTTTTCCATGAATTTTCAGGCTTGAATTCAATTTCCATTCCGTTCAAAACACCTGTGGCTATTTGTTTTGAGTAAATTACAGCAAAACATTCAGTATTCAAATTCGCACTTCTAGGATCTAAGTTAAATGTGCCAATTACTGTAGTATTTCCATCTATCACCATCGATTTTGCATGCAGCCCAAATATGGGTGTAAAGTTTATTTTTTCTTGCAAAGCACCCGTCATAATCTTATATCTTTCAGCAGCATCAGGTTTAAATTCATAAATTTTTACGCCTGCTTTCAATAGTTTTTCCCTGTCTTTTTGATAAGCGCTAAATGCTTCTAAATTATCGGTGGAAGCAAGGCTATTTGTAAGAATTCTTATTTTTACCCCACGGGAAATGGACTCTTTAAATAAATTTTGGCTTAAGTCGGTTGTAATCAAATAGGGCGATTGAATATCAATGGAGAATTGAGCACTTTTAACCAAATTAATCAGCGAATCAGTTGTTGCTCCTCCCCCATTTAATCCTTTGTCTCCATTGTTTTTACCAGGAATATCAGAAATAAAATTCACACTATCGAGCCAAACTATTTTACCCGATTCTTGAATGCTTTTAAAGGCAGCAGGAAGATTTTTTATCCTTTGTCTTACTTGTGGCCAAAAATTATTTGGATTACAAGCATATTGATGCAATTTTTCAAACCTGCTATTGTTGTTATATTCATTGGTATCAATTTTAACTAAACTTTTTACTGGAATACTTAATTTATTTTCCCAAAAACTGTTAAAAGAGTTCGTAACTTGATTTACTTCTTTGCCTAACAAAAGCACATCCCTATCTCTGAAATTATATTCATGGTCGTAATCAAAATACTCATCGGCAATATTACGGCCACCGGTAATGGTAACTTTTCCATCTACAGTAAAAGTTTTATTGTGCATTCGCTGATTGGCAGATTGGAAATCAGTAGCAAACTTTGAAATTCTGCTAAAAAGGTTTTTACCCAAATTTACACCTGGATTATATACTTTTATGTCAATATTTTCGTGAGAATCCATCATTAATAATTCATGACCATCGGCTTCCACCATAATGTCATCTACCAAAAGCCTCACTTTTACACCTCTATCGGCCGCTCTAATTAAGTAATCGCAAGCTATTAGACCAACATTATCAGTTGAAAAAATAAAATATTGGATGTCAATTGTTTTTTCGGCATACTCACTTAACCAAGCCCTTACCACCATGGAACCGCCCCCATCTTCTAGAACATAAACACCAGTTTTGTCTCTCATTAGTTTTTCTACTGGTGCTAATTCCTTTGAAAAACTCAAGGTGTCATTTCTATGTATGCTACTACAAAAATCTAATTCTGCAGCATCTGTTTTACTTATTGTATTTGAACAAGAAAATACCATGAAAGATAAAAACAAATAAATGATGTTTTTTAAATTAAATAGTTTCATTTTAAGCATTTTTATAAGGATTATTTATTAATTTATAGTTTTTTATTGCAGAGCAATATATAATTATTAAACAATTTTATTGGATAATTATATAGCTAAATGCATTAGCAAATCTTCAATTTGGTATATAAAGCAAATTATTTATCAAAATCAGTGTGAATAAATTTTATTAAAAAATACAAGCGTAGTTTTAATTTGCTTTAGTACAAAACGCAAATAATAAATTGCCAATCAGTACAAATCAATTAGTTTATGTGTTGGTGAATGACTTTGTTTGTTTTTGAAACAAACCCCAAATTATGATAAATAAAAATTTACAACTCATAGTAATTGCAATTTTGTTATTTTTAACAATTAAGCTAAGTGCTATGGCGCATAGTTGCGGGCTGGTTTTTAAATAATAAATAAATAATTTTAAATGAGAAAAAAGACTGTATTACTGATACCATTATTTTTGATTTGTTTAGCACCTACCATAACTTTAGCCCAAATAACCTCTCCACAAATTGATTCATTGGTGGCAGTTGCTTTGTTAAAATTTAAAGTGGCGGGTGCAGCCATTGCCATTGTGAAAGATGGAAAAGTAATTCACTCAAAAGGATATGGCGTGTCGGATATAAACACTAAAATAGCTGTCAATGAAAATACTAATTTCCAAATAGCCTCCAACACCAAATCATTTACAACAACGGCACTTGCTATTTTGGAAGAGGAAGGAAAAATAAAATGGACCGACAAAGTGATAGCACATATACCTGAATTCAAAATGTATGATGATTATGTTACCGAAAATTTTAATATCCAAGATTTATTAACCCATCGTAGCGGACTTGCATTGGGTGTTGGCGATTTGATGTTTTTTCCAGATGGCTCAGATTTTACAATTAAAGATGTGGTAAGTTGCTTTCAATATTTTAAACCTGTTTCAGCCTTTCGAACAAAATTTGATTATGATAATTTATTGTACATGGTGGCAGGAGAAGTAATTGCAAGAGCCAGTGGCATGAGTTATGAATTGTTTGTACAAAAGCGAATTATTGAAACATTACAAATGAACAATTCGTTTGTTGGTTATTTACAAAAAGATAAAAGCAACTTGGCAGCGCCACATTCAGCTGAATCCGGCTCAATAAAAACAATAGATAGTTATGACATAGGAATGGCAGATGCAGCCGGTGGAATATTCTCCAATGTAGCTGATATGTCAAAATGGATGATGCTGCAATTAAATAAAGGAAAGTATGGTATTGATTTAAAAACTCCCTTGTTTTCATTAAAAAATCACCGTGAAATGTGGCGGATTCATACAGTTTTAAAAACGAATCAAAATCCAAGATATAATTCCCATTTTAATGGCTATGGCTTGGGCTGGGTATTAACAGATGTAGTAGGAAAATTTAAAGTCTCTCATACCGGTGCATTGCCAGGAATGCTTTCTATCGTAACAATGTATCCAGATTTAAATTTAGGTATTGTTATTTTAACCAATACTGAAAATGGTGGAGAAGCACTTTTTTCATCCATTACAAATACCATTGCTGATAGTTATTTAGGTTTAGACGATAATGCATGGATAGATAAAATGGTAGCCTGGAGAAATGATGATAAAAATGAAGAGGATAGTATTACCAAAAAAACTTGGGAAAAAGTTGAATTGGAAAAAAATTATAAGGTGAAAAATGAAAACTTTGTAGGAATATATGCTGACAAATGGTTTGGGAAAGTAGAAGTGTTTGAAAAGAACAAGCAATTATGGATTAAATGTTCTCGTTCCCCCAAATTAAATGGACCAATGGCTTTTTACAACGAAAACACCTTTGCCATTAAATGGGAATATCAAGCAATGAATTGTGATGCTTTTGCCTTGTTTTCTTTTGATAAGACAAGTAAAGCACAATCAATTAAGATGAAAGGTATTTCACCAAATATTGACTTCAGCTTTGATTTTCAAGATTTAGATTTGATAAGAATTGACAAATAAGGTAAACTATATAAATTACTTATTAGAAACACAAAACAACATTTAATACATATATTTGATAAATAATGATTTATAAACTCACTTGCTAATTCATCTTATTGATTCTCCAAAATTATAATTGACACGTATTTGAAATTTCGATTAATTAACCATAAAACACAACAACTCTCAGCCAAATACTTGACTGATGTTTATGAATTGTCATGTGGAGACAAGGAATTTATTTATTGTTGTATTCCAAATGGAGAATTAGGAATAACGGTTGTTTTAGAAGGTGAATGCCATATAAAAACAGAAAATGGATGGCAGAAACAGTCAAATGTTCATCTTTATGGACTAATTAATAAGGTTCAATCACTTAAAATGAGCCCCAATTACCGTGAAATTTCAATTGGTTTCTATCCACATTTTCTTCAATTGTTTTTAAAAGATACTTTGCATTCAATTAATCCAAAAAATGGAGCTGATTTGTTTGATTTGTTGAAAAAAGATAAAGTAAATAAGCTTTATGATAATTTAAGTCAATGCAATAATGATGAGGCTTTAATGAACAAAATTGAAGAATTTTTGAAAGACAATTTACTTATTGAAGAATTGGACAAAAGGGTTTTAGTAGCACACCATTTAATTACTAATGAAACCATGTATAAGGTTGATGACTTAAGTTCAATCTTAAATATTACACCCACCACTTTACGAAACCTTTTTAATAAACATGTTGGGATTTCACCCAAAGACTTGATCAAGATACATCGTATAAAAAAGGCCTTGGACTATCAGTTAAATTGCGAAGAATCACTTACTCAAATGGCCTATCATTTAAACTATTTCGACCAAGCTCATTTCTGTAAGGATTTTAAAGATTCAATAGGTATCTCTCCTAAACAGTATTATTTAAACAGCCAACTCTATTCCGATTTTTCCGATTTTCAACATTGGCGCTATGATAGTTTTGGAAATTTAATTAAATAGTAATCATACCCCAAATATTATAAAGATACAATAGGTCTTTTTCTTAAATATTGTTCTGTGAATAGTTAACTCACTTTCGATTTTTACAATTTTATATTCTTCAGCCGCAATAGTTTTGTCGCATAGACAGAACTAATACGACAAGTATGGTATAATTAATTTTCAAATTGATAATTATGAAAAAAATAAAACTATTTACATTTTCCTTTTTGCTTTCTTTTTCTTTTGTATCAGCTCAACAAAAAGAGTGTGGAACTATGGCAAATCTTGAATATTTAAAAACTCAAGATCCACAACTACAAAATAAAATGTTGCAAAATGAGCAAGCATTACAAAACTGGATTCAAACTCATGCTAGTTCTAAACTGGGTAAGAAAAGTACAATCATAACTATTCCCGTTGTTGTTCATGTAGTTTATTCAAATCCTACGGAGAACAT
>CAIUQQ010000198.1 GCA_903901345.1 uncultured Bacteroidota bacterium
ATAGAAACTACAAGTATAGCTAAGAAAACACCAATTAAAACAGCATAGGTTTTAAGTTTTGAAAAGCGATGGTGTTCAGAAGATTCAAACAAAATAGTAGTGGAAATATGTAAAAAAGTTCCAATTACAAATGCCATAAATTGATTAAAAACCAATTCAGGAACAGTATAATTTAAACTATAACTTAGTGTTGCTCCAATAGGCGAAGCCAAACAATAAAAAGTCATCAAAGTAATGATTACTTTATTGTTTATTTTTAAACCTTTTAGAATAATTGCCAAAGCAAAAGCAGCGGGAAATTCGTGCAATGCAATTCCCACCAAAATAGAATAACTTATATTAGCATTGCTTTGAAAAAAAGCACCCAAAGGAATTCCTTCTAAAAAAGTATGCAAGCACATACTGGCAATAATGCCAAAAGGAATTACATGTTTTTTAACTACATCGTGTAAGTGAAAATGGCCGTGTTCAATACCTTTTGAGTATTTTTCCATTAATATTTGAAACCAAAAACCGGCTAAAATATACATGCCCGTATATTTATTTGAATTGGAATAAACTTCTGGCATTAAACTTATAATAGTTATTGAAAATAAATAAGCACCCGCAAACGATAACAATAATTTTAATTTATTTTCATCGTATTTATTAGAATATAATGCAGCCAATGAACCTAAAAAAGGTGAAATAAATAGCAATCCTAAAAATAAAAAACTCATGATATAATTGTTTGAATTAATTGGCAAGTTTAATAAATTTTAAGCTATACCTAGCAAATGCGGCACCAAATAAACTACCAACTAAGGCGCCAAAAAATACATCGAGCGGATAATGAACGCCTACATAAACCTGGGAAAATGCAATGGCAAAAGCCCAAAACAATGCAACTGGAATTACCCATTTACCAACATGTTTAAAATAAAAAATAAAAAATAATGCCAATGCAAAATGATTGGTGGCATGTGCTGAAATAAAGCTAAAACCGTTGCAGCTTGGCACTAAATGTCGAACCAATCCTTGCAAATTAGGTTCGCTACAAGGCCTAATTCTCATAAAAGTATTTTTAACCAAATTAGCACTAAATTGATCAGAAACAGTAATCATTAATGCAATCACCAACAAAATTTTCCAAGTATCTTTTTTGTAATTTTTATAGAAAAAATAAATGATAGCGGCATAAAAAACATACCAAGTGCTTTGATTACGAATAATTGGGCAAAGCCAGTCCAAAAATGGATTAGCAAGTATATTGTTCACAAACAAAAACCATAATCTATCGTATTGTAATATAGTTTCCATGAATTATACTTTTTGTGCTAAAAATATCAATCTGTCGCTGGTATTGGCTTCATAATTTTGAAGATGATAATTACCAAAAACATTTAGAATTTTAAAACCAGTTTGTTCAAATAATTTTTCAAAATCGGAATGGGTTAACAACTGAACTTCTTCTTGAAAATAGTAATTTTTATTATCAACGTCAAAAGCTATTTGCTTAATTACTTTCTGGTTTTCAATTACTTTTTTTAAATGGAAGGTAATGCCTTCAATGGTTTTTGTTTCTGTAATATTTTGTTGCAATTTTACCTTTTCAGCGTTCAAAAAATCAAGCAATAAAATTCCGTTAGGTTTTAAACACTGACGAAACTGATTCAATACCAACTGGTTTTCTTCATCTGATTTAAAATATCCAAAACTGGTAAACAAATTAAATGCATAATCGAACATTGGTTCTATGCATAAATTTCGTAAATCAGCCACTTCAAAATGCAAGTTTTCATTTTCAAATTGCTTTGCATAATCAATACTATTGGCCGAAAGATCAACACCTTTTACTTTAAAACCAGCATTGTTCAAAAACACAGAATGACGGCCTTTGCCACAGGCCAAATCAATAATAGTACTTCCTTTAGGTATTTTTAAAGAGGAAACTATATTGTTTAAAAACAGTTCGGCTTCGGTTAAATCTCGGTTTTTGTATAAAATATGATAGTATGGCGAATCAAACCAATCGGCAAACCATTCTTTGTTATTATTCATAAATTGGGTTGCAAATAAAGGCAAATATTTTCAATTGTAATTGAAATGTTTGAAGGTTAATTTTAATTCCGTTGGCTGTAATTCAACTTTGCTCAATAAACCTGAACGACTATTCTTTGATTGATTTTTTATAATCAATATTTGGTTCATTCAACAACGTCATTGAATTACTGTACAAAACTTCATGTTGAAGCTCAATATTTTTGTGGAAATATTCGGGTAGCCTAGCCCAATCAAATATTTCAACTATGATTGGAATATTACTTTCTTGAATCTTTTCTTCTAAATCTAAAAAAACATCAATGGATAGTTTTTGTAACAATGGAGTGCGTATAACCAAGTCAAGGTCACTTCCTTCATGAGCATTACCATTCACTCTACTACCATAAGCCCATACTTCAATAGGTGTTTGAATACTATCAAATATTGCAATTAACCGTTCCTTATCTTTAGCTCTCAGTATCATTATTTTGTTGGTTTATGGCTGCTGCTAATTGTGTAGCATCAATTATAAAGTTTGGGAGTAATACCAAAGTTTCTTCGGCAAAGTTTACTCCATAATCGTGCGCAGTATTGTTTCTATTATCTCTGTATTCAAAAAAACGTTCGCATAATTCTGGAGAAATTATACTTCTTAAAACTGCTTGTTTAAATACGTCTTTATAATACAATTGATCTACTGATTTTGAAGAATGGAAATAAGGTTTTAGTGCTTTACGCAATAATTTTCCGCATTGCTCTAAAATTATTTCATATTCCTTTACACTTGCCGAACGATACATATCATAATCAATTTCATCAACATTTGCTTTAAGTAATAAACCATATGCTTTTTCTAAAGTACTTATGCATCTTAACAAATATGTTGTATCTATTTTGTTCATTGAGTTTATTAGACTTTTTTATAAAAATGTATAGCCTTAATTAATTTTACTTGCTTTAAACAAATTTATTTAATTAGATTACAAATCCAATATTAAATGATTTGCTGTTATTAATGTTGAATTCTATATTACAAATAAAGGCAAATATTTATAATTGTAGTAGATCTATTTTCTATATTTGATGTACAAATAAAAACTAA
>CAIUQQ010000199.1 GCA_903901345.1 uncultured Bacteroidota bacterium
AATTTAAAAAATAAAAAAAGCCCATAATTTAACATTATGAGCTTTTTTTTTATTTTAAAATATGCAAATTAAGCGTGCATTCTATCTTTCTTTTCTGTTAAACGCTCTTTAGTTTCTACGTTTTCAGGATCAGGTAAGCAGCAATCTACTGGACAAACAGCTGCACATTGTGGTTCCTCATGGAAACCTACACACTCTGTACATTTTCCAGGCACAATATAGTAAACATCCGATGAAACTGGCTCAAAACGAGCGCTTACATCAGTTGCAGTTCCATCTATATCAATGGTTCCGCTTAAATTATTTCCATCTTTCCAAGCCCATTCAGCACCCGATTCATAGATTGCATTGTTAGGACATTCAGGTTCGCACGCACCGCAGTTTATGCATTCATCAGTTATTATTATTGCCATAATATGTTATAAATTATTTTTTGTTTTTGTTATTGTATTTAACTACTGCAAGATTAGTTTTGTTCCCTCAAAACTAAAAATAGAATCGTTCTAAATTACATGACTTTTCAACAACGCAAAGAAGCTTTTATTCAACTAGGACATTTTTTACAAGATGCTGCAAATAATGCACATAAGGCTATAGTTGAAGCCTATTTATACAATCAGTGGTTCACAGAAGAAAGCCAAAGAATGGCTTTACAAGCTTGGGCCGATGCTTTAAGTGAGCAAAAATTGAATGATTGGACATCAAAATATGATTTTGAAAAACCTCAAAATTCAAAAATTGTTGCCATTATTATGGCAGGAAATATACCATTGGTTGGTCTCCACGATTTAATTTGTGTATTGCTTTCGGGCCATCATGCTTTGGTTAAATTAAGTAGCGATGATAAAATATTGCCTAAATTTATTGTGGCCGCATTGCTGCAAATTGAACCTGCTTTTGCCGATAGAATAACTTTATTGAACGATGAAAAGCTGGAGAAATACGATGCAGTTATTGCCACAGGCAGCAATAATAGCAACCGTTATTTTGAACATTATTTTAGCAAAGTTCCAAATATTTTACGTAAAAACAGAAATAGTATTGCGGTTTTAACGGGTAAAGAAACAGATGATGAAATGAAACTTTTGGCAAAAGACATTTTTACTTATTTTGGTTTGGGCTGTCGCAACGTGAGTAAACTATACCTTCCAAAAGGTTTTGATATGGCATTGTTTTTTGAAAACACCAAAGACTATGATTTGTATTTAAACCATAACAAATACGCCAATAATTTGATGTACCATAAATCTATTTGGTTGTTAAATCAAGATGATTTTTTAGAAAATGGATTGATTAATTTAAAAGAAGACAAAAGTTTTTCATCGCCTTTGGCAAGTGTTTTTTACGAATATTATAACGACATTTCTGAAATAAAGGCAATGCTTACAGAACGCAAAGACGAAATTCAATGCGTAGTAAGTAAAACAGATTTAGGTGTAAATATTCCTTTTGGAAAAACACAACAACCCGAACTTTGGGATTATGCCGACAATGTTGACACAATTGAGTTTTTGTTGGAATTATAGTTTTTGTAAATTTTTTTGTAAACATTTTTACAGGAAGTTTTACATTTGAAAAAATATCCAACAATTTGAAATTACATTACCTTAAAAATTTTATTCGACATTATTTAACAGCTACGTTAATAGATGTTTTACACTCGCCTTTTGTGTTTGATTTATACCAAACGGCTATAAAGAAACAAAAGAATATTTCTAAATTTAACCCAATTGAAAATTGCAGGTCAAAACTTTTAAATAACCAACAAATTGTTTCCTATTATGATTTGGGTGCGGGCAGTAATTTGTTATCAACAGAAACTAAAAAGGTAGTAAAACAACTAGCAAAAGCTCATTTAAAACCAGCTAGAATTGCTCAAATTATTCATCAAATTATTTTAAAACACAAATACAAAAATGTAATAGAATTAGGAACTTCGTTAGGAATTACTGCTAGTTATATTGCTTCAGCAATAAAAGAAAACTACCCATTTAACGAAACCAATTTTACTACCATTGAAGGAATTCACGATGTTAGAAACGTGGCTTTAAAACAATTTGAAGAATTAGAATTATCGAAATATGTAAATGCAGTAGAAGGGGATTTCAATGAAAAATTAGATGAAGTGTTAAGTAATTACAAAAACCTTGATGTGTTTTTTGTAGATGGAAATCACACCTATGAAGCCACTATGGAATACTTTAACAAAGCATTGCCAAAGGCACACAATGATTCTATTTTTATATTTGACGATATATATTGGAGCCCAGGAATGACTAAAGCTTGGGAGGAAATAAAACAAAATAATAATGTGTACCAAACCGTTGATTTGTTTTTTATTGGTTTGGTTTTTTTTAGAGCAGAACAAAACAGGCAACATTTTAAATTACGTGTTTTTTAAATTTAGAAAACGGTAATTTTTTTTGCGTTTGGTGGAATTTGTATCAACAAATTACTCAATTGTATCATTCAAAATTTAAAATTCAACATTCAAAATTTTCTCGTTCGTTGATAACTTTTTTAAACATTCAATGTAATCAGTCTGTTCAATTTTCTTTTTCAACAATGTGTTTTCAATATGAATGTTAGTGTAAATTAGCAGACTATTTTTAAAAGATGCAGTTTTCACATTTACACGTTCACACCCAATTTTCGTTACTCGATGGAGCGGCAGAAATTGGTAATTTATACAAAAAAGCACTCAAAGACAATATGCCTGCTATTGCCATTACTGATCATGGCAATATGTTTGGCGCATTTCAATTTGTGGCGGAAGCTTATAAACATAAAAACGATGATGGTTCTTTAAAAGTAAAACCAATTGTTGGCTGTGAGTTTTATGTAGTAAATGATAGAACAAAACGTGCTTTTACTAAAGATGATAAGGACAAACGTTACCATCAATTACTATTGGCTAAAAATGCAGAAGGCTACCAAAATTTAATAAAAATTTGTTCACTTGGATACATGGAAGGCATGTATGGTAAATATCCAAGAATTGACAAGGAATTAATTTTAAAATACCACAAAGGATTAATTGCTACTACTTGTTGCCTTGGGGCAATGGTTCCACAAACTATTCTGAAAAAAGGAGAAGCCGAAGCTGAAAAAGAGTTTAAATGGTGGCTCGATATTTTTGGTGAAGATTACTATGTAGAAATGCAACGTCACGATATTAAAGAACAAAATATTGTAAACGAAGTTTTGATGAAATTTGCAGCAAAGTATAATGTAAAAGTTATTGCTTCAAACGATTCACATTATGTAGATCAACAAGATGCCAATGCACACGATATTTTATTATGTGTAAACACTGGTTCATTGCAAAGCACGCCAAGTAACAAGGATTTTTCGGACGATGATGTAAGTGTAAAAGGTAGAAGATTTGCATTTGCAAATGATCAGTTTTACTTTAAAACTACCGAGGAAATGAGTACGCTTTTTAGCGATATTCCTCAAGCCATTGATAATACCAATGAAATAGTAAGTAAAATAGAAACGCTCGATTTAAAGCGTGAAGTTTTATTACCCAATTTTGAAATTCCAACTGAGTTTCAAACCCAAGCTCAATACTTACGCCACTTAACTTGGGAAGGTGCCAGAAGACGCTATTCCGAAGTAACTCCAGCCATTGAGGAACGAATAAATTTTGAGCTACTAACCATTGAAACAATGGGATTTGTTGGCTACTTTTTAATAGTAATGGACTTTATAAAAGCGGGCAGAGATTTAGGTGTTTTTATTGGTCCTGGTCGTGGTTCGGCAGCGGGAAGTGTAGTGGCTTATTGTATTGAAATAACTAATATTGACCCAATAAAATATGAACTACTTTTTGAGAGATTTTTAAATCCTGATAGGAAATCATTACCCGATATTGATACAGATTTTGATGATGTTGGAAGGCAAAAAGTAATTGATTATGTGATTCAAAAATATGGTAGAAATCAAGTTGCTCAAATTATAACTTATGGTACAATGGCTGCTAAGTCAAGTATAAAAGATGTATCGCGCGTATTAGATTTACCATTAGCAGACGCAAATATTTTAGCAAAATTAGTTCCATCGAAACCCGGTGTAAAATTAGTAAGGTTGCTTCATGCTCCATTAGATGGTGAAAAAAGTTTAAAAGAAAAAGAAGGTTTAGAGGGTGATGATATAGAAAATGTAAAGAAACTTCGATTAATTTATGAAGGAACAGATTTACAAAGTAAAGTATTAAAAGAAGCAGAAAAATTAGAAGGTTCGGTAAGAGGAACTGGCGTTCATGCAGCTGGTTTAATTATAGCTCCGTGCGATTTAACCGATTTAATTCCTGTTGCCGTTGCAAAAGATTCTGATTTATTGGTTACACAATTTGAAGGTAAAGTAATTGAGGATGCTGGTGTCATTAAAATGGATTTTTTAGGCTTAAAAAACTTAACAATTTTAAAAAACACCTTGAGATTTATAAAGGAAAATCATGACATTGAAATTAACTTAGAAGATATTCCTTTAGATGATCAAAAAACGTATGAAACCATTTTTCAAAAAGGGGATACAAATGCAGTTTTTCAATTTGAAAGTGCAGGAATGCAAAAGCATTTAAAGGATTTAAAACCTGATACATTTAACGATTTAGTTGCAATGAATGCGCTTTATAGGCCAGGACCAATTGCTTATATTCCAACTTATATAGCCAGAAAACATGGCACTGAAAAAATAGAATACGATTTGCCTGAAATGCAAGAATATTTGGAGCCCACTTATGGTGTTACAGTATTTCAAGAGCAAGTAATGTTGCTTTCGCAAAAAATAGGAAATTTCACCAAAGGTGATGCCGATACATTGCGAAAAGCAATGGGAAAAAAGGATATCAAAACTTTGGATAAAATGAAAAGCAAATTTATTGAAGGAGCTACTTCAAATGGGCATCCTACTGATAAATTAGAAAAAATTTGGAAAGATTGGGAAGCTTTTGCTCAATATGCTTTTAATAAATCGCATTCAGTTTGTTATGCCTATGTTGCTTTTCATACTGCTTATTTAAAAACACATTATCCAGCCGAATTTATGGCTGCCACTTTAGATAATGCATCTGGTGATATTGATCAAATTTCTTTCTTTATGGAAGAATGCAGAAGAATGGGTTTAAATATTTTTGGACCAGATGTAAATAAATCGGAAGTGAAGTTTTCGGTAAATAAAGAAGGTGAATTACGCTTTGGTTTGGCGGCTATAAAAGGAGTTGGTGAAGCTGCTGTTGAGGAAATTATAGCTGAAAGAAAAAAGACTGGAACTTATAAAAGCATTTTTGATTTAACTAAAAGAGTAAGCTTAAGAGCTGTTACAAAAAAAACATTGGAAGGTTTGGTTTTTGGTGGTGCTTTTGATTGTTTTGAAGGAACACATAGAGCTCAGTATTTTTCAGCAAATGATGATTCAAGTATCATAGAAAAAGCGATAAAGTTTAGCAATGCTTTGCAAGCAAATGAAAATGCAAATCAACAAAGTTTGTTTGGTGGAGGAGTTTCAGTAAGTTTACCAGAACCTATTATTCCTGCTGCTGAAACCTGGAGTTTAATGGAACAGTTAAAGAAAGAAAAAGAGGTAATTGGTATTTATCTTTCAGGACATCCTTTAGATCCTTTTAAAGTAGAAATTGATAAATTATCATCACATCCTTTAGTTGAACTAAAGGAATTAAAACCTTTAAAAGGTGTTGAATTGAAGGTTGTTGGCGTTGTTGCATCTGCAAATCATAGAATTAGTAAAGCAGGAAAACCATTTGGTAGTTTTATAATTGAGGATTTTAGTGGATTTATTGAAATACCATTATTTGGCGAAAACTATTTGAATTATAAAAAATATTTAGAAGCAGGATATTATTTATACATAAAAGGAAGAGTTGATAATAGATGGGGTAAAGAAGATGATTTTGAATATAAAATATCATCTATTGAAATGCTTACAGATGTAAGAGAAAAGTATATTAAAAATATAAGTGTAGAAGTAGATTTAGAAAGATTAAATGATAAATTTATAAGTATAATTTATGATAAAATAAAGGGAAATGATGGTACTGCTTCACTTAATTTTATAGTAACTAACCGAAAAGAACAAATGGCAATTAGCATGCGATCGAGTAAATATAAAGTATCATTGACAAATGAAATGCTTCAAATTTTAGATGATTTAGGACTCGCTTACAAATTGAATTAAATTATAAATGCTTAAATACTAAACCTAAAAATTAAAGACTGACATTTTGTTTGTATTTTTAAATTTGGGTTTTAAATTGCGTAACAATAAATAGTATAAAAAAAATAAATATATAAATTATGGCATTAGAAATAACAGACGCTAATTTTCAAGAATTAGTTTTAGATTCAAAAGTTCCAGTTTTAGTTGATTTTTGGGCAGAATGGTGTGGTCCTTGCCGTATGGTAGGTCCAGTTGTTGAAGAATTAGCAAAAGAATATGAAGGTAAAGCTGCCGTTGGAAAAGTTAACGTAGATAACAATCCTAAAATTGCAACTGATTTTGGCATTATGAGTATTCCCGCTTTATTGTTTTTTAAAGATGGAAAATTAGTAGATAAACAAGTTGGTGCAGTTCCAAAACATATTTTGGCTGGTAAATTGGATGCACAATTGGCATAAAAATTAATAATAATTTTTTCGAAAATCCCTTTAAATGTTTGAAGGGATTTTTTATTTTTACAAACCTTGGAAAATATCATCACAGAACATAATTTACTTGAAACGGGTAACTTAGAATTGCTTGCCAAACAAGTTGTAGAAGGTTTTATAACGGGCCTACATAAAAGTCCATTTCATGGCTTTAGCGTTGAATTTGCTGAACACAGGCAGTATAATCCTGGGGAAAGTATCAAACATATTGATTGGAAACTTTTTGGTAGAACAGAAAAACTTTATACCAAAAGGTATGAGGAAGAAACGAATTTGAGATGCTATATGGTCATTGATAATTCAGCCTCTATGTACTTTCCAACCGATGGAATGAGTAAAATTAAATTTGCTACTTATTCAGCTGCATGTATTACTTATATGCTTAAAAAACAACGTGATGCAGTTGGTTTAAGCATTTTAAATGATGAAATTGTATTTCAGTCACAAGCAAAATCAAGTTCAGTTCATGTAAAAATGATTTTTAATGAGTTGAATAAATTAAATGTTGCAAAAAATGTAAATGCTGGAAGTAAATTAGCAGTTGGATTACATCAAATTGCTGAAAGTATTCAGAAACGTTCCATGATTATCATTTTTACTGACATGTTTAGTTCTGAAAATATGGAAACTTTATTTGAAGCATTGCAACATTTGAAATATTGTAAACATGAAGTTGTTTTATTTCATGTACAAGATAAAAAATTTGAAATTGATTTCGACTTTTCAAAACGCCCTTATATGTTTGTTGACAGTGAAACAGGTGAAAAGCTAAAAGTTTTTCCCAACTTAGTGAGTAATGATTATAAGAAAATGTTTGAAAATTTTAAAGAAGAAATAAAACTAAAATGTGCCCAACTTAAGGTTGATTTTGTGGATGCAGCCATTCAAGATAACTTCAATCAAATTATTTTAACTTTCTTACAAAAAAGAGAAAAAATGAAATAATACGACAAAAAATTTTTTATTCGAAAAAAATGTCGTAATGTTGTGGGTGGGAAAAACTTATAAATCAACTCGAACAGTAAAAACACTCAATAACATTGAACACCAAATGATTGTTGATGAACCTGCTGCTTCATATTATGCAGCTCAAAATCCATTATTATCAATATTGAATTTATCTTCTCATTTTCAAAATGAAATGGATTTAGTGAAATTAAGCAGAAATGGTTTGTTAAAGCAATCAGTTACTAACATGGCAGCAAAGTTTGGAATAACACAAGAAAAAATTTGTGAACTTTTACATATGAGTGCTCGTAATTTTCAGCGTATCAAGGAAACCTCACCATTAGATATTTATACATCAGAACAAACCATAGAAATGGCCCATGTTTATGCTAAAGCTTACCAAATATTTTTAGATGAAGATGCAATTAAACAATGGTTTCAAACTCCTAATTATGCTTTAGGCAATCAAAAACCATTAGATTTATTAGACACAAGTTTTGGTGTAAAAATGGTTTCTGATGTTTTGGGTAGAATTGAACATGGCATTTTTTCTTAATTGTAAATAATGCTTATTTATAGATTTGGTTTAAAGAAATTTATTGGTGACTTAAGTGGTCAAGGAGCTAAAATATATGGAGGAAGATGGAATTCTGTTGGTAATACAATGTTATATACATCATATAGTCCTTCTTTGGCAATGCTTGAATTTGCTTGCAATGCCAGTGGTATTACAAAAACAATTCAAACCAGTTTATTAACTTTGAAATTAGATAGCAAGGTGAAAATTGAAATAATTACATTGAATGATTTACCAGCTAATTGGCAGCAAGTTCCAAGCCCTGATTCTTTAAAAGTTATTGGAAATAATTGGTTGAAAAGTAATAAAACATTGGCATTGAAAGTTCCATCTGCAATTATGCCATTGGAATGTAATTTATTAATAAATTCATTGCATAAAGATTTTTTTAAACTTGAAATTGAAAACTTTGTTGATATGAATATTGATAATAGAATTTTAAAATAAATGATAACTTTTTCTAACTGTAAAATAAATTTGGGTCTTCACATTTTAAATAAACGTGATGATGGTTTTCATAATTTGGAAACGGTTTTTTATTCCATTCCTTTAAATGATTGTTTAGAATTAATAGAGGGAAATAATGATGCTATAAATCAAGTTAATTTCCATTCTTTTGGATTGTCAATAGCTGGTGAAATTGATCAAAATTTAGTTGTAAAGGCTTATCATTTATTAGCAAAAGATTTTGAATTAAAACCTGTTGATTTTTATTTGTTAAAAAACATTCCAATGGGTGCGGGTTTGGGAGGAGGTAGTAGCAATGCTGCATTTGCTTTAAAAATGTTAAATGAACATTTTAAATTAAATATTTCAATACAAAAACTAAAAGAATATGCAGCAATTTTAGGAAGTGACTGCACATACTTTATTGAAAACACTCCGAGCTTTGCAAAAGGAAGAGGTGAAGTTATTGAACCAATTGACTTATCATTAAAAGGGTACTTTTTTGTATTAATAAATCCCAATATTCACGTTAGTACCGCTGAGGCTTTTTCAAATGTTTTTAAACGTGGTGAACTAAAAACTTCTTTGAAGGATTTAATTAAAAATCCAGTAGAAAATTGGAAAAATTTAATTGAAAATGATTTCGAGATATCAGTTTTTTTGAATCATCCTGAAATAAAAAATTTGAAAGAAAAACTATATGAAAATGGAGCAATTTATGCTAGTATGAGTGGAAGTGGTTCTAGTATTTTTGGATTGTTTAAAGAAAATATTGACTTAAAAAACCAGTTTGAAGGTAAGTTTTATTTCAGTTGTACACTTTAAATCAGTGTATCACTTTCAACTATTCCATCTCTTAACCTAACTATTCTTTTTGCTCTTTTTGCTATATCTTCTTCATGAGTAACTATAATTACGGTGTTCCCTTTTTTATGAATATCTTCTAATAAATCCATAATTTCATAGCTTGTTTTTGTATCTAAATTTCCTGTTGGCTCATCAGCTAAAATTATAGCAGGGTTGTTAACCAATGCTCTTGCAATGGCTACTCGTTGGCGTTGTCCACCACTTAATTCATTGGGTTTATGTTCAACTCTATCGCCAAGTCCAACACTTTGTAATGCAAGTTTTGCTGTTTCTAAACGTTCAGTTTTTCCAACTCCAGCATAAACTAAAGGCAATGCAACATTTTCAAGTGAACTGTTTCTAGGCAATAAATTAAATGTTTGAAATATAAAACCTATTTCTTTGTTTCTAATTTCTGCTAATTCATTATCTGTCATGTTACTTACATCAATTCCATTTAGTTTATAATTACCTCTACTTGGAGTATCTAAGCAACCTATTATATTCATTAATGTTGATTTGCCTGATCCTGATGGTCCCATTAATGCTACATATTCACCTTTTTCTATTTTTAATTCTACAGATACTAAAGCATTTACAATTACTTCACCAATTTTATATGTTTTACCAATTTTGTTAATATCAATTACTAAACTTGCCATACGTGGTTTTTATTTTTTGCAATAAAATTAATTTAATTGTAATTGTTTTATTTTATTTGATAGATGGAAAATATTTGAAGTTCTGGATTTGGAAATAAATTTCAATTATTTTATTTGTCTAAAAACTTAGGTACTTTAAAGTAATCTGAATCTTTTGCAGGTGCATTTAACAAAGCTTCTTGATGCGAAATAACTCTTTTAGGTTCATCTGAACGTAATATGTTTATTTCATCAGTCATAAATATTAGTGGTTCAATATTATCAGTATTTACTTCATTCATTTTTTCAAAAAAAGTGATAATTTGATTCATATCTTTTTCTAAATTCACTTTTTCGTTTTCCGAAAAATTTAGTTTTGCTAAATCCGATAGTTTATTGATTATATCTATATTAATTTCCATGATTGTATTCTTTTAGTTTGTTTTCAATAATTTGAAATACTTTATTTTTGAGCATTTCAGTATCATCTAAAGTTAAACCTTTAGTTGAAATTGGTTTGTGAATAATTTGATATGCTTTTCCTGGCTTTCCTTCAAAAACTCCTTGATCAGGTAATACATTCCAATTTCCAATGATGGTAACTGGTAAAAGATCTATTTGTTTTTCAATAGCCATTCTAAATGGACCATCTTTAAATTTTATCATTTTAGGAACTTGATTTGAAATAGTTCCTTCAGGAAATATGACTAAGCTTCGTCCACTTTCAAAAAAACGAGTTGCTTTTTTGTATGCTTCAGCTGCTTTTCTAGCATTTTTTCTGTCTACTGCAATATCTATTGTTCTGAACCAAATACCAAAAACAGGAATTTCTTCCAATTCTTTTTTTGCCATAAAACTAAAATCTAGTTGATTTAATTTTACAGTTAAAGTTACAATATCAAGTTGAGAAGTATGATTTGGACAAATAATATATGGTTTTGAAGTATCAAAAGGTTCCTCAATAATTTGGGTAACTTTTACAAATCCTGTAACTAATAATATTTTACCCCAAATTCTTCTAATTTTATGACCTAAAGGATATCGTTTAGGATTACTTAACGCATATCTAATAAATGGATATAAAACTGTAAATGTTACAACAGTCCATAAACCAAACCAAACTGCATAGGTTGTTTTTAAAGGATTTTTTGAAAATTTCACGTTATATTTTATGTTTTATTGCATCCAAGTTGAAGGACTTTTACGCCATTCATTTAATTTGCTTAGTTCTTCGGGTTTTACTAATTCTTTTTTTACTGCTAAATCTATTAAAGTAGGATAATTACTTAATGATAAATATGGACAGTTTATTTTGTCAAATGCGTTTTGAGCTTCATCAAAAGCGTAAGTAAATATACTTGCTAATCCTAAAACATTGCAGCCAAAATCCTTTAAGGAATCAATAGCTTGTAAACTGCTTTTACCGGTTGATACTAAATCTTCAATTACAACTACATTTGATCCTTTTATAATATCTCCTTCAATTTGTTTGCCCATTCCATGTTTTTTAGCTTCAGAACGTACGTATCCAAAAGGTAAATTTAATGCATCAGCAACTAATGCTCCAGGAGCAATTCCAGCTGTAGCAACCCCAATAATTGCATCAATATTTTTAAAGTTATTCTGTATTAAATTTGCCAATTCAATTTTGATAAAATTTCTTACTTCAACATGTGAAAGAGAAATGCGATTGTCACAATAAATTGGACTTTTCCATCCACTTGCCCAAGTAAAAGGTTCATTGGGTTTCAATTTAATTGCATTTATTTGCAAAAGATAATTAGCTATTTTTTCAGCAGCAGTATTGCTTAAATTCATATTTACAAATGTATAAAATTTTTATAAATGATAAGCCATTCTTTATTACCAATTCAAAATTAAATATTGATGATGATTTAGAAACTATTTTGTTTAGCAAAACTATATTCTTTAGTTTAATAAAAAGTGCTAAAAGTAAAGATTTTAAAGGAATTATTTTAATTTGTGAAGATGTGGAAATGGTATTTCAACTATTTG